>JAHEDC010000265.1 GCA_024641425.1 Verrucomicrobiales bacterium
GCACGGGAGAAGGCAACGGCGGAGAGTCTCTTCCGGATCGCGAGCATTTCAAAGCCGGTTACTTCCTCCGCCGTTTTCCGGATGATCGAGGAGGGGAAGCTGTCGCTTGACGACCGGATCTTCGATATTCTCACCGGCTACGAACCGCCGACAAAGGAAGCGAAAGTCGATGAGCGACTCGCGACGATCACGGTGCGGAATCTCCTGCAGCACAGTGGCGGCTGGGACCGTGACAAGTCGTTCGACGCCATGTTTCGTCCTGTCGATTTTGCCGACGCGCTCGGGGTGCCGCCGCCAGCCGGGCAGCACGAGATCATCCGCAACATGATGGCGCAGCCACTCGATTTCGATCCGGGCGCGCGGCAGGCCTATTCGAACTACGGCTTCTGTCTGCTCGGGCGGGCCATCGCGAAGTTATCCGGAATGGAATACGACGCGTACGTGAAGGCCAACATTCTCGATCCGGCGGGCGCGCGCACGATGGTGCAGGGACGGAGTTTTCTCGAACAACGTCAGGACAAGGAAGTGCGCTACTATTCGCCGGATCGCGGGACGTCGGTCTTCGCCGATTCACTTGGCCGGTGTGTGCCCTATCCGTACGGGGGGTGGAACCTGGAAGCAATGGATTCCCACGGGGCCTGGCTCGCCTCATCGGTCGATCTCGCGCGCTTCGCGGTCAGCTTCGACGACGATGGCGACGGCACCCTGCTAAAGCGCGAATCGCTGGAAGCGATGTTCGCGCGTCCGGAGGGTGGGACCGCCGTCGGAAAGAACGGCCAGCCGAATCCGAGCTGTTACGCCTGCGGATGGGGACGGAGGGAAAGTGACAAGGGACCGGTTTTCTCGCACAGCGGCTCCCTCACCGGAACCTCGACCCTGCTGGTGAAACGCCCTGACGGCCGCAACTGGATCGTCCTTTTCAACGCCCGCTCCGGTCCACGCTCGTCGTTCTTTCCGGCCACGTTGCAGTCCGAACTGGACGCGGCCCTCGACGCCACGACGAAGTGGCCTTCGCACGATCTCTTTCCCGAATTCAAGAGCCACCAACCCGCCCCGAAACCGGCGGAACCCCAATGACATCATGAAAACCCTAACGCTTAGTCTCCTGCTTGTCCCGCTCGCGTGCGGCGCCGAAGAATTTCGCCTGCACACCTTCGAGCGTGTCCCGCTGACCAATGTCTATTTCTCCGAGGGGGCGAACGCCGGGGACTTCGACAACGACGGAATCGCCGACGCCGTCTACGGACCGAATTGGTATGCGGGGCCGGACTTCAAGCAAAAGCACCTCATCTACAAGACGCTCCCGCAGCCGATGGAAGGCTATGCCAATCATTTCTTCGCCTGGCCGTATGACTTCAATGGCGATGGACGGCTTGATATCTTCACCGTTGGTTTCCCGGGCACGCCCGCGCATGTCTATGAGAATCCCGGGAAGGAAGGGGACGGTCAAGCGTGGCCGAAGCACCAGGTCTTCGATTGGGTCTCGAACGAGTCGCCGCAACTGACGCAGCTTGTCGGCGACGAAAGACCCGAGCTGGTCTGCACGCGGGACGGCTTTTTCGGCTATGCCTCGATCAACTGGGAAGCGGGATTCGAGGCCTGGATATTCCACCCGATTTCGGATCGGATCGCGCACGAGCGATTCGGACATGGGCTCGGAGTCGGGGATGTGAACGGCGACGGGCGCGAGGATGTGCTCATGCAATCGGGCTGGTTCGAGCAACCAGCCGATCTCGCTGGCGATCCGCTCTGGGAGTTTCACAAGGTGCCCTTCGCGCCGAGCGGCGGAGCGGACATGTTCGCCTATGATGTCGATGGCGACGGGGACAACGATGTGATCACGAGCCTGGCCGCGCATGCCTACGGACTGTCATGGTTCGAACAAACCCCCGAGGGATTCACCGAGCATCTCATCATGGGGGATCGTCCGGGATTGAATAAATACGGAGTCGTCTTCAGCGAATTGCATTCGGTGGCACTTGCCGATATGGACGGGGATGGATTGCAGGATATCGTGACGGGCAAGACCTACTGGTCGCATCACAAGCAGGCACCGGCCTGGGATGCGGGGGCGGTTGTCTACTGGTTCAAACTGGTGCGCGGCAAGGACGGCGTGGACTGGATTCCGATGTTGGCCGACGGCGAGGCCGGGATCGGCCGGCAGGTGGTAGTGAAGGACGTGAACGGCGACAAACTGCCGGATATCGTCGTCGGTGGTATGTTGGGAGGTCACGTGCTGCTGCACCGGATGAAGGAAGTCGACGAGGCGACATGGACGGCGGCGCAGCCGAAGGCGATGGAGACTGCGGATCGTCCGGCGGTGCAGGGAAGACCGGCCCCGATCGACGCGGCGACCGGACGCGTTCCCGGCGCGCTGGAAGGGGAAGCGCTCGAAGTGAAAGCCTCGAAGGGAGCTGCGAATCCGCAGAATATGAAGGGTTTCAGCGGCTCCCGCTGGAGCGGGGACGCGCAGCTTTTCTGGACCGGGGGGACGGAAGGGGAATCGCTTGCCTTCTCCTTCGATGTGCCGGAAACCGGAGACTTTCTTCTCGAATCCGTCTTCACCCGCGCCCCCGATTACGCTGTCGTGCAGTTAGGCATTGATGGCAAGGACCTTGGCGAGCCCATCGATCTGTATGACTTCGCGAAGGTCACTACCACCGGCGTGCTCGAACATGCGGCGGGCAAACTCGAAGCCGGCCCTCACGTGGTCTCGATTCGAATCACCGGAGTGAATCCGAACGCGGCCCCTTCGAAGTATGTGGGGCTGGACTATCTGAGGCTGGCGCCGGTGAAGTAGTCCGGTCAAAGCCATCGCGCGAGTTTCTCGCGCAGCGCTTCGTCGAGATGCACGGAGAAGCGGCGGCTCGCGGCGAGGTTGGCGGTCTGGCCGGCGGGGGTGCGGATGTGGAGGCGCAGGGGAGTATCGCCGGGTTGGGCGGCGACGATCTCGCGAATGCGGTGAAGGTCCTCGGTGGTGGTCTGGGCACTGCGGAGAGTGAGGACAAGGGCGTCGGGCGCGTGGTGACCATTGCCATTTGTCCTTGGGCCTCCAGAACCCGCCTTCTTCTCAATAATGGCGATCTTCTCGGCGACGAGGCGCTTGGCTTCGGAACGCGAGTCGGTTTCCACTTTGGCGGTAATCTCGATGACATTGCCCTTCACGAGAATGGCCTGGCTGGCGGTGTAGGTCTCGCTCCAGACCATGACCTCGGTCTGGCCGGTGAGGTCCTCGAGCCGCATGATGGCAAAGGGCTTGCTGCCCTTCTTCGTGTAGCGGGTTTCGAGAACGGCGATCGATCCGGCGAACGGGTATTTCTTACCGTCCTTGAGGCCTTCGAGATCGGAAAGTTTGCGGTAGCGGTCGCTTTCGAGATGGCCGCGGTAGGCGTCAAGCGGGTGGCCGGTGACATAGAAGCCGAGAAGTTCCTTCTCGTCGGCGAGCATCTGGTCCTTCGTCCAGGTCTCGACATCAAGGGCCGCTTCGACGGAAGCGGCGGGCGGAGCCCCGAAGTCCATGTCCATGTCGCCGAACAGCGAAACCTGCCCGCTCTGCCGGTCCTTCTGGGCGGCCGAGGCGGCGGAAAGGACCTGCTCGAGCCGTGCGAAGAGATGCGGGCGTTCCTCCTTGGTGAAGTCGAAGGCACCGGCCTTGATGAGGTTCTCGAGGATCTTGCGATTGACCGATTTCGAATCGAGACGGGACGCGAACTTGTCGAGGCTCTCGAATTCGCCGTTCCTTTTGCGATCCTCGATGGCGCATGCCATCGCCGCGCCACCCACATTCTTGATCGCGGCCAGGCCGAAGCGGATCGCTTTCTGCTCCCCGCGGTTTTCGGGCGCGAACTTGAGTTGGCTCCGGTTCACGTCGGGTGGAAGGATCTTGATCCCCATGCGGTGGCACTCGTTGACGAAGACGGAGATCTTGTCCGTGTTGTTGATCTCGTTGCTCAGGAGCGCGGCCATGAACTCGACCGGATAGTTCGCCTTCAGGAAGCCGGTCTGATAACTGATCAGTCCGTAGGCGGCGGAGTGTGACTTATTGAATCCGTAACCGGCGAACTTTTCCAGCAAGTCGAAGATCGAGTTCGCCAACTTATCCGGAATGTTGTTCACCCGCTTTGCGCCGGCGACGAAGATATCGCGTTGCTTCGCCATTTCGGCGGGGTCCTTCTTACCCATGGCGCGGCGGAGGAGGTCGGCGTCGCCGAGCGAGTATCCCGCGAGGACGTTGGCCGCCTTTTGCACCTGCTCCTGGTAGATGAGAATCCCGTGCGTTTCCTTCGAGACTTCCTCCAGCAGAGGGTGTTCGTAAACGACCTTCCGTTTCCCCTTCTTCCGGTCGATGAAGTCCGGGATGAGGTCCATCGGGCCCGGACGATAGAGGGCGATCAAGGCGATGATATCCTCGATGCGGTCGACGCCGAACTGCTTGCACAGCGCGACCATGCCGCCGGATTCCAACTGGAAGACGCCGCAGGTTTCGCCGGCATTGAGGAGGTCGAAGGTTTTCCGGTCCTCCAGCGTGATGGCCCCGATCTCGAAGTCGGGCGTGCGCTGGCGGATGAATTCCACCGCATCCTGGATCACGGTCAGGGTCTTCAGGCCGAGGAAATCCATCTTGAGCATCCCGAGATCGGTCAGCGGCTTCATCGCGTACTGGGTCACGACCTCGTTGTCGTTGCCCCGGGTGAGGGGAACGTGCTCGTCAAGATCGCAGTCGCCGATGACGATGCCCGCCGCGTGGATGCCGACGCCGCGGGTGAGGCCTTCGAGATAGGTCGCGTATTCCCAGAGCTGCTTGGTCGCGCCTTCATTCTCCAGCGCGGCCTTGAGATCGGGATTTTTCTGGCGTGCGCCGGAGAGGGTGATGCCGAGTTCGGTCGGGATCATCTTGGCCACCCGGTCGGCATCGCCGTAACTCCAGCCAAGGACGCGGCCGACGTCGCGGACGACGCTCTTCGCACCGAGGGTCTGGAAGGTGATGATGTGCGAGACGCAGCGCTCGCCGTATTTCTGGCGGACGTAGTCGATGACCTCGCCGCGGCGCGACTGGCAGAAGTCGACGTCAACGTCGGGCGGGGAGACCCGCTCGGGGTTGAGGAAACGTTCGAAGATGAGACCGAAGCGGATGGGATCGAGATCGGTGATCTCCATGCAGTAGGCGACGAGCGAGCCCGCCGCGGAGCCGCGACCGGGTCCGACGGGAATGCCGTTGTCGCGCGCCCATTTGATGAAATCCCAGGTGATGAGGAAGTAACTGACGAAGCCCATCTTCTCCATGACGCCCATCTCGTATTCGAGGCGCTCGCGGAGTTCGGTGTCGGTGTCGGCGCGCTCCTTGCCGTAGCGCGCTTCCAGTCCCGTCCAGCAGAGGTTACGGAAATAGGACTCGCGCGGGCTGCCGTCAGGGGAGTCGTATTGCGGATAACGCTCGGAACTGGTCGAGTCGAGGACGAGTTTGAAGTCGCATTTTTCCGCGATCTCCAGCGTCGTGTCGCAGGCGCCGGGATGGGCCTTGAAGAGATCGCGCATTTCCTTCGCCGTCTTGAAATAGACCTCGGGCGAATAGCGCATCCGGTTCTCGTCGAGCTGGAGCTTGCCCGTGCCGATGCAGATCATGATGTCGTGCGCCTCGTGGTCGGAGGCGTTGAGGAAATGGACATCGTTGGCGGCGACAAGCTTGAGCCCGAACTCGTCCGCGAATTGCGCGAGTTGGGCGTTGCACTTCCGCTGCTGCTCCATCCCGTGGTCGTGGATCTCGAGGTAGAAGTCGTCCTTCCCGTAGATCTCGATGAAGCTCTTCAGGCTGTCGCGGGCGAGGTCGATCTGGTCGGCCTGGATGAACTGGTTGATCTCGCCATTGATGCAACCGCTGAGGCAGATGATCCCCTCGGCGTGCTTCGCGAGGTGTTCCTTGTCGATCCGCGGCTTGTAATACTGGCCGTCGAGGTGGGCCTTCGAGACGAGCCGGACGAGGTTCTCGTAGCCGGTCGCGTTCTTGACGAGGAGGGTGAGGTGCGACGAGACCTTGCGTCCCGGGATCTGCTTTTTCTCGAACATCGAGCCCGGCGCGAGGTACATCTCGCAGCCGATGATCGGCTGGATTTCGGCCTTCTTCGCCTGCTTGTAGAAGTCGATGGCCCCGTAGAGGTTGCCGTGGTCGGTCATGGCCACGGCCGGCATCTTGCAGCGCGTTGCCTTGGCCATCAGGTCCTTGATACGGATGGCCCCGTCGAGCAGGGAGTGCTCGGTGTGAAGGTGGAGGTGAACGAAGGAATCGGCCATGACTCCACGCTAGCGGGGAATGTCTGGAATTCCAAAGTAGAAAATCCTACGCTCGCGGGACTGCCTCCCGGAGAAGGGGCTACAATTTTCGAGGGGATTTGTAATCGCGCCCGATTCGCGGCATGCTAAAGGGAATACTATGGAGAATTTTCAGATTTCACCCGCAATGGATCATCGTCCCGGCGTCACCCGCTCCATTTGGCGCTGCGGGTTGGGGATGCTCTTCCTGTGTATCCCGCTGGTGCCGCTGACCGGCTTCGATTTCCTGCCGATGGGAGTCATCGGGGGGGCGGCTCTGGGGACCCTCGGAGTCTGGATGTTCGGCAAGCCCGCAGCGCCCCCGAAGCCGGAGAAGGATCCCGTCCTGATCGAAATGCAAAGGACAGTGGCGAGCCTCGGGGAGCGGTTGGAGAATGTCGAGGTGCTGAATCGCTTCGAGGAACGGCTCGCCCGCGAGGCGGCGGGTGCGTCGGCGGAAAGGGAGCGGGCGATGGAGCGAAGTGCTTAATCCTCGAAGGTCACCCGGTCGTAAAGATCGGCGAGGGGGAGCGAGGCGTCGACTTCCGGAAGGGGGATGATGGCTTCGAGTCCGGAGTAGACCTCGTTGGCGAAAGTGCCGTCTTCGAGGCGGCGATGGGCCCAGACATGGGGGGCGTCGGCTTCGACGAGGAGAAGGACTTTCAGCGAAGGAAGGGTGAGGTAGGCGTCGCGCTTTTCTCCGAGGTCGATCCGTCGGGTGGAGGGGCTAAGGACTTTGACGATGACGACCGGGCGCTCTTGAAACTGGGCGTTTCCGGGATTGGAGTCACAGACGACTTGTGCGTCTGGGTAGTAGAAGCGGGTTTGGTTGAGCAACTGGATTCGGACTTTCGCGTCACTTTGGAATGCTTCGCACGTTTTGCCGCGAAGGCTGCCGAAGAGGCTGCCGTGGGCATTGGAAGCGATCCGTGTATGCCGGATGCTTCCCCCCGACATCGCATGCATGGCACCGCCGAGATATTCGTGCTTGATTTCAGAAGCGAGTTCCCCCGCGAGGTAATCCTCAACGGAAACAGGGGCGGGAATCGGGCGGGCGGACATCTTAACAATGTAGCAGGCTGCGGAGTGCAAGCACGCATCAGCCATGCTCCCGGAATTTGCCGTCCTCGATGAGAAACCGCGCGGTGGCGAGGGCTTCGGCCTCGTGGCGGCTGTGGGTGATGTGGAGGGTGGTCACGCCGGTGCTCTTGCGCACCGTGCGGAGAAGGTGCTGGGTTTCCTCGCGGGTCTGCTCGTCGAGGGCGCTGAGGGGTTCGTCGAGGAGCAGGACCGGGGGCTCGAAGGAGAGGGCGCGACCGAGGGCGACGCGCTGGGCCTCGCCACCGCTGAGGCCTTTCGGTTTCCGTGCAAGGAGGGCACCGATGCCGAGTAACTCGGAAAGCTCCTTCGTCTTTGCCGCGAGGCGTTCCGGCGGGAAGCGTCGGAGTCGCGGCGCGAACTCGAGATGTTCGCGGACGGTCATCGTTTCGAAGAGGGCGAGATCCTGGGGGACGTAGCCGACATTGCGCTTCGACGGAGGGAGAGCGGTCACGTCTTTGTCGTCGATGAAAACCTGGCCACTTGCGACCGGCCGGAGACCGCAGAGGGATTCGAGGATCGTGGTCTTGCCGCTGCCGGTGCGGCCCATGATGACGGCGTAGGCACCGGCCTTGATGGAGAACGAAAGCCGCTCCAGGGTGAAGTCGCCGGCGCGGAGGGTGACGTCGCGGAATTCGATCATGAGACGAAGCGGAGGCCGAAGATGCGGACGACGGCGAGAACGGTGAAGGCGGCGGCGACAAGAAGGAGGGAGACGGCGACGGCGGCCTCGAGATTCCCGACGCTGAGCTCGAGCCAGACGGTGGTGGGGAGGACTTCGGTCTTCATGCGGGTCGCGCCGGCGAAGACGAGGATGGGGCCGAACTCACCCAGGCTGCGCGCCCAGGCCACGGTGGCGGCGGCGACCATGCCCTTGCGCGCCGAAGGAAGGGCGACATGGAGGAAGGCCTGGAAATCGGAACATCCGAGGGTGAGCGCGACTTTTTCGGGCCGGGGCGAAAGGTGCTCGAAGGTGCCGCGCATCGTGCGGATGGCGAAGGCGGCGCCGATGACAAATTGGGCGAGGACGACCCCGAAGACGGTGTAGGTGAAGGGGATGCCGCCTTCGATCCATTGGCCGATCGCGGTTTGGAAGAAGATGAGGAGACAGAGCCCGATGACCATGGGTGGCAACACGATGGGAATGTCGAGCGCGGCTTCGATATAGGCTTTTCCCGGAACATTCTTCCGCGAAAGGAGATAGCCGGCGGGAACGGCGACGAGGAGCGAAAGGAGCGCGGTAACGGTACACGTCGTGAAACTGAGGAAGACGGCGTAGCGGATCTCCCGCGATCCCATCGCTGCCCACAGATCCGCCACCGAGCTATGAAGCGCCGTCGCGGCGACAAGCGCGAGGATGAAGATCAGGTAGCCGCCGGTGAGGAGGCCGAGGATGATCCAGAAGGGGGAGGGGCGAGCCAAGGGGGGATTGTCGATTGGTTGATTCGG
>JAHEDC010000266.1 GCA_024641425.1 Verrucomicrobiales bacterium
GTTCTGGTCGCTGGTGTAGAAAACGTTGACGACGGCGGCGGGCTTGCCGTTGAAGCGGGCAACGAACGGGTTCTCCTCGAAGCCGTCGATGACGGTGCCGATGTCACCGATGGTAAGACGCGAGCCGTCGGGGCGGGTCAGGAGGACGATGTTCTCGAAATCCACTTTTCCGTAGGCCTGTCCCTTCGTTCGAAGGAGAACCTCGCCGCCGGAAGTCTTGATCGAACCGGCGGGCAGATCCACGGAACTCCTCTCGATAGCCTGGGCAATGGCACCGAGAGTGAGCCCATATTCCTGAAGCGTGTTTTCGGACACCTCGACGCCGATCTCGTAGCGGCGGACCCCGGAGATCTCGACCTGGGAGATACCGGGCAGGCCTGCCATCTCGTCGCGGATGGATTCAGCGAGATTCCGGAGTTCTCCTTCGACAAGTTCCCCCGCGATCATGACGCTGGTGGCGGTGCTGTTGCCTTGCGGCGTACGCACCTGAAGGTTCTCGGATTCTCCCGGGAAGGTGGAAATGGCATCGACTCGCGCCTTGATGTCATCGGCCATATCGCGGGTGCTGTATCCCTTGGCCACTTCGACCATGACGGAGCCGGCACCTTCGCTGGCCTCGGAACGCAGGTTTTCGATTCCTTCCAGGTCGTAGATCGCCTCCTCGATCCGGACAACGACCTGTTGTTCCACTTCGGCGGGGGTTGCCCCGCGGTAGGACATCGAGACGGTCACGATGTTTTCCTCGATTTCGGGAAAGAACTCCACCGGAATCTCACCCACATACAGGGCGCGGACGCCTGAGAGGAGGATGCCGAACATGAGGAGGTTCGCGGCCACCCCGTTTTTCGCGAACCATGGGATGAGGCCTTTCATGATTTCGCGTCCGGGAGGGGGGGATTTTCCCCGGACGCGGTCTGCGTCTGGGGAAGTGCCTCATGGGGTTCCACCGGTGTGCCTTCGGGAGCAAAGGCGAGGGCGGTAATACAGAGGCGCTCGCCTTCGGGGATGCGTGTGCTGCTCACCACGTTGGTGGCGTCGGCCCAGACAATGGCGATCTCGTGACGTCGGAGCGTGTTTCCGGCGTCGACGGTGAGGATGCTGTTGCCCTGCCGCACCGCCTTGCGGGGGATGACGATCACGTCTTCGAGAAGTTCGCCCTCGATCTCCGCTTCGACGAACATGCCGAGCTTCAGGGGCGGCATGCCTTTCCGACGCTGGCCGTAGGGATCGTCTACCTGCGCGACGACGAAGATAAGGCGGCTGGCGGAGTCGATTGCCCCCTCCGTGCGAACGATGCGACCGCTCCATCTGTGGGTCTGACCTCCGTAGGTGGTTGAGATCGAAACGTTCGGCTGGGCGACGGGAGCGGCGTCGCCGGATTTCGGCTGGTGATAGGTCTCGGGAAGGTCAACAAAGGCGGCCTGAGCGCTGCTGATAGGAAGGCGGATCTCGGCGTAGTCGACGGCGTAGATGGCCGCGAGGACGGTGCCGGGGGAGACGTATTGGCCGACATCGACCATTTGCTCGAGGACGCGTCCGGTGTAAGGAGCTTTGATTTGTGTTCGGGCGAGGTCGCGCTCGGCCTTCGCGACCTGGGCGGTGGCGGCATCGACACGGGCCTGGGCCTCGGCGAGTTGGGGTTGACGGAGGACAAGAGGGCTGGGGTCTCCGCCGCGACCGAGGGCCTTCCAGTTTTCGAGGGCCTGCTCGGCACGCGCCTTTTCCTGCTCCAAGGTCGCCTGGGATTCGGCCTGGGCACTCTGGGATACCGTGACGGCGGTTTTGTAGTCGATGTCGTCGATGGTGACGAGAACGTCATTTTCCTCGAAGAACTCGCCCTCCCGGAAGGAGGGCGAGATGGAGACGATACGACCGGAAATCTCGGGGATGAGCGTCGACGAGGTTCGTGGGGAAACCGTGCCGCGGGTCGGCACATGGACCCGGAAATCGGTGCGTGGAATGGGAACGACATCCACGGCGGTGCGCGCGGTGGAGGGGGGACGTGTCTCGGGCTCCTTCTGGTGGGTCTGCATCCACTGGTAGATGCCCAGGGCCGCACCGATGACGGCAAGAGGAGGGAGGGATTTGAGCAGCTTGTGTTTCATCGAGGGCGCGCGCGCTTCTCCTTCCTGCCCGGGGCAATTTGATCGGGTGCGGAGGGGAGGTCGGAAGCGTCCTGCAATGAATCGAAATCTCCGCCAAGGGCAAGGTAGAGATCGATACGATTCTGGAGGCGCTGGTTGCTGATGGAAATGCGGGCGCTCTTGGAATTGAAGGAGCGACGTTGAGCCTCGAGAACCGTGATAATGTCGACGAGGCCCCGCGAATACTGGTTCTCCGCGAGAGCCTCCGCCGCTACGGATTCCGAAGCGGCGACCTTCAGGGCGGTTTCCTGCTCGGCAAGATAGCGTTCGGCGGCGAGGGCGGTTTCCACTTCCTCGAACGCTGTCAGCGCAATCTGCGCGTAGCTTTCGACGTTTTCTTCCCGTTCCGCCCCGGCGATCCGCGCATTCGCCAGAAGTCTCCCGCCCTCGAAGAGCGGCTGGGTAAGGTTGGCCGCAATGTTCTTCGCGATGGTGTCGGCATCGAGCAGATTCCGGAAAGTATCGGTCTGCGAGCCCTCCGAGGCCGTCAACCGGACCGACGGAAGGAAGGCCTTCCTTGAGGCCGCGACCCGCTCGCCAGTCGCCGAAAGCCGCCATTCGGAAGCGAGGATGTCGGGACGGCGGAGGAGGAGTTCGGACGGAAGTCCGGCCGGAACACTGCGGCGGAGATCGGGAATGGAGTCGGCGACGGCGACCTGTTCGGCGGGGTACCGCCCGAGAAGAACCTCGAGGGAGCGTCTCGCCGCGTCGAGGTTTCGGCGGGTCGCGTGGACGTTCGCCTCCGCGGTGGCCACGTTGGCGCGGGCGAGGCGGATATCGAGGGCGTTGTCCGTGCCGGCATCATCGGCGATCCCCCGTTCAAACGCCTTGACCACGATTTCCAGATTGCTTTTGAAGCTGACGAGCGTTTCGTTGGCAAGGTCGTTGAGGCGGGCGGCCTCAAGGGCGTTGAACCAGCTTTTGGCGGTATTCGCGGCGAGGGAAAGCCGGGCCGCGTAGAAGTCGGCGCGGGAAGCCTGGTATTCGGCAATGGCTGCGCGCTGCACGTTGCGCAATCTCCCCCAGAGATCAATCTCCCAACTGAGATTCAGGCCAAGATCGTAATCCTCGAAGGAAAGGGAGGAGAGATCGGTGGCGGCGGCCTCCCCGTTCGAGAGGTTCGACTGATTGCGGTTCTGCTCCCGTTTCGAGTGGGCTCCCCGCAAGTTCCCGCCGATCTGCGGCCAGCGGTCGGCGCCGGCGAGAACGGCGCGGGCCTTCGCTGCCTTCAGCCGGGCGGCTGCCCCCTTCAGGTCGCGATTGTGTTCGATCGCTTCTCGGACAAGAGGCTCAAGGCCGGGTGCTGAGAGATCCTTGAGCCAGCCCTCCACCGGGTCGGTGGACGCCCGGGCATTCTCGGCCGCACTCCAGTCGGCCGGGATGTCGATTTCCTCGGGTTCTGCCTTGGAGGACTCCAAGGCCACGCAGCCTCCGAGGGAAAAACACACGCACACGAGGATGCCACCGAAGCAGAAGTCCCTCGGGTGGATCTTCGCGCGGCGCGGCAGGGGAACGGGCGCAACGGAGGCCCAAGAGGATACATTCCGGTTCATGTGCGGCCCACTTCATAGTGGAGATTTTCGCAAAACTCAAATCCCATCGGTCCGCGATCTGATTCCGCGAAACCACTGATGCCAAACGAAAGGAACCGGGGAGCGCCTGCCACGAAGGGGGAATCCGTCCTGAAGCGCATTACGACTTGTCGAAGCGAGTCGTCCTTGCCAGAATTCCCGATCAATCATCCGGTCGCCTTCATGAAAACGTCTCAGATCATCGCCCCCCTCCTCACTCTCATCGCAATGGTGGAAGCCGCGCAAGCGGTGTCGCCGGATATCGTGATCAGCCAGGTCTACGGGGGGGGAGGGAACAGCGGCGCGGAGTACACCAACGATTTCATCGAACTGTTCAATCGCGGGACGGAAGCGGTCGATCTCACGGGGTGGAGTGTGCAGTATGCCTCATCGGCAGGGACGTCATGGGCCAACCGGACGAATCTTTCGGGAATGCTCCAACCGGGCCGCTACTACCTGATCCAGGGCGTCGCCGGAGCGGGGGGCACGGTCCCGTTGCCGACACCGGATGCGACGGGGACGATCAATTTGTCGGGAACAAGCGGAAAGGTGGCGGTAGTCAATTCGACGGTTGCCCTCGTCGGGAGCAATCCGGATCCCGCCACCTACATCGATTTCGTCGGTTACGGCGCGGCGAACTATTTCGAGGGCGGAGCGGCGGCTCCGACGGCGAGCAATACCCTTGCCGTCCTTCGCGTCGACGGTGGCTGCCAGGACACGGATCAGAACGGCAACGATTTCACGGCCGGCGCGCCTGCTCCCAGGAATACGGCGTCGCCGAGCCATACCTGCGCCGTGGTGCCCACGTTGGAGGTCCGCCTGACCACGGTGGCGCTGGATTCCCCGACGGAACTGCGCATCGAGGGCACGGTGAACGCTGCGGCAACCTTGACTCTGGAATTCGCGACCGACCTCACCGGCTGGATGGCGGAAACGAGTGTCGCGCCGAAGGCGGGGGTGGTCGGCCCGTTCTTGTTCCAGGCACCCTTTTCCGGGAACGAGCGGTTCTATCGCGTCTCGGCGGCGGTGACGCCGTAGCGAATCCCTCTAAAGCGAGGCGATGTATTCTCGGACGGCGCGGGTGGTTTCGGCGGCGAGGTCGGCGCGGGGAGTGGCGAAGCTCGGGCGGAACCAGGGGAAGGAGCCGAGGAGGTCGTGGATGACGAGGATCTGGCCGTCGCAGCCGGGGCCGGCTCCGATGCCGATGGTGGGGATGGCGATGGCATCGGTGATGGCGGTGGCGACGTCGGCGACCATGCTTTCGAGGACGAGGGCGACCGCGCCAGCGTTTTCCAGGGCGCGGGCGTCGTCGAGGAGGGTCGCGGCCTGTTCGGGGGTCTTGCCTTTCTTCCGGTAGCCGCCTTCCTCGCGGACGTGCTGGGGGAGCATGCCGACATGGCCGATGAAGGGGATGCCCGCGGCGACGATGGCCTCGACCTGCGGGATCAGCGCGCCTTCGAATTTCACGGCGTCCGCGCCGACGTCGATGAGTCGGCGGGCATTGGCGAGGGCTGCTTCCGGTGTCTCGTAGGAGCCGAAGGGAAGGTCGCCGACGAGGACAGCTTCCTCGGTTCCGCGCGCGCAGGCGGCGGTGTGGTGGAGCATCATTTCCATCGTCACGCTCGTCGTATCCTCGAACCCGAGGACCACCATGCCGAGGGAATCGCCGACGAGGATGAGATCGATTCCGGCCTCGTCGAGGAGGCGGGCGGTCGGGTAATCGTAGGCCGTGAGCGCGGAGAGGGGCTTGCCGCGGCGGGTACGTTTGGCCAGTCGGGCGAGTTTCGGGTTGGGCGTGGACGGGCTTACCATTCCGGAGTGAGAACCCGGGGATCGGGCTCGGAAGCGTCGAGTTTTTCCAGCCGCTCCGCAACGGAGAATTCGCTGTCGGCGAGGACCATCTCGGGACGGATCTCGGCGAGCGGGACGAGGACGAAGCGGCGCTCGCCGAGGCGCGGGTGTGGAAGGGTCAGGGCGGGAATGGCGATCGTGGCGTCGCCGCAATAGAGGATGTCGAGGTCGATGGTGCGGGGCGCGTTCTTCGGATGGTTGCCGGGGCGGCCCATCGCGATCTCGACCGCCTGGGTGCGGGCGAGGAGTTCCTCGGGCGTGCCATCGAACGCGATCTCAACGACCGCGTTCGCGAAGGCGGGATCACCGTCGGCGCAATCGACGGGTGCGGTTTCGTAAACGCTCGATTTTACCAACACGGGGAGGCCGAGCCGCCGCACGGCCTCGCCGAGGCGGGCGACGCGGTCGCCGAGGTTCGAACCGAGAGCGAGGCCGCAGCGCATGGGCTCGCTAGTCGCGCAGGCCGAGAACGTCCTGCATGTCGTAGAGCCCGGCCTCCTGGGTCGCGAGCCATTTTGCGGCCCGCACGGCCCCGGCGGCGAAGGTTTCGCGGCTGGACGCCTTGTGGGTGAGTTCGATACGCTCGCCGTTGTTTGCGAAGATGACGGTGTGGTCGCCGACAACATCACCGCCGCGCATCGAGTGCATGCCGATCTCGGTGGCCGTGCGCGCGCCGACGAGGCCCTCGCGGCCGTGGCGCATGTCGGTGGCGTAGGCAAGTCCACGCACTTCGGCGAGGATCTCTCCGAGGCGTTTCGCGGTGCCGCTCGGGGCGTCGATCTTGTGGCGGTGGTGCATTTCGATGACCTCGAGATCGAAGTCCGGCCCCAGGATTTCGGCGGCCTTCTGGGTGAGCCAGAAAAGGGTGTTCACGCCGATGCTGAAATTCGGCGCCATCATGATCGGGATGTCCTGGGCGGCCTCGCGAATCTGTTTCAGGACGGTCTCGCTTTGGCCGGTGGTGCCGATGACAAGTTGCCGGCGCTTCTCGAGGCAGGCCGCGACAAGGTCGGCGGTAAGGGCCTGGGAGCTGAAGTCGATGACGCTGTCGCAGAGATCGAGGGCGTCATAGAGCGAGTCGCCGATATCGATGCGGACGGCGGCCTCGACCGCGGGATCGGCGTCGCAGCAGGCGATGACGGTCTGGCCCATGCGGCCGTTGCAACCGGTGACGAGGATTTTGAGCGGTTCGGTTTCGGACATATTTTCCGGATGTTAGAGCAGGCCGAGTTCTTCCATGATGGCCTTGAGTTCGGCCTGCTTTTCCGGCCCGATCTGGATCATGGGCAGGCGGAGGTAAGGATCGCAGCGACCCGCGAGACCGAGCGCGGCCTTGATCGGGACGGGATTGGTATCGAGGCGGAGGAAGGCGGAGAAAAGCGGCTCGTACTGGGTGTGAAGGGATTCGGCGGCGGCGGTGTCGCCGTCGCGCATTGCCTTCGTGAGGTCGGCCATCACCTTCGGGATGAGGTTCGAGGCGACGCTGATGACACCGACCGCACCCGCCTTCATGAAGTCGACGGTCAGGGCGTCGTCGCCGGAAAGGATCTCGAAGGTGTCGGGAACAAGGGCGCGCAGCTCGGTCACGCGGTCGACGGTGCCGCCGGCTTCCTTCATCGCGACGATGTTCGGGCAGTCGGCCTGAAGGCGCGCCGTGGTTTCGGAGTCGATCTGAATGCAGGAACGCCCGGGGATCGAGTAAAGGATAAGGTCGAGACCGGACGATTGGGAGATCGCCCTGTAGTGCTGGTAGAGGCCTTCCTGCGAGGGCTTGTTGTAATAAGGACAGACGAGGAGGGCGGCGTTCGCGCCCGCGTTTTCGGCGGCGATGGTCAGGTCGATGGCCTCCTGGGTCGAATTCGAGCCCGTGCCGGCGATGACGTGGCCGCGCCCGGCGGTGAATTCGACGGCGAGCTTGATCGCGCGGATGTGTTCGTCGTGGTTCAGGGTCGGAGACTCGCCGGTGGTGCCCACAGGTACCACGCCTGAGATCCCGTTCTCGAACTGGAGGTTGATCAGTTTGCGAAAAGCTTCCTCATCGATGTCGCCATTGCGGAACGGGGTGACCAGGGCGGTGTGGGTGCCTTCAAACATGCGTGTCTATGGTTCTAACTCTTGCGGTCAAAGGGAAGTGGTGCCGGCGAAGGTGAAATCGGCGGGGCCGGTCAGGGTGACGCGGGTGAAGCTCTCGCCGTCCCTTTCGAAGCCGATGTGGAGGGTATCGCCGCCCGCGACCTCGACCGAAATCGGGCTTGGCGCGCCGGTGAGCGCGTGGTGGATGAGGGCGCAGGCCGCCATCCCGGTGCCGCAGGCGAGGGTCTCGTCCTCGACGCCGCGTTCATAGGTGCGGATGGCGATGGAGCCGGGCGTGAGCACCTTGAGGAAGTTCGCGTTCGTGCCCTTCGGGGCAAAGGCGTCGTGGTAGCGGAGGGCCGCGCCGAGTTTCCGGATCTCGACGCCGGCGAGGTCATCGACAACGAGCGCGGCGTGCGGGACGCCGGTATTCACCGAATGCACCTCGCGCGCGGTGCCGAGAACGTCGAGGGTGCGCCCGAGCTTGAGGTCGAAGGGATCGCTGAGTTCGATGCGCACGAGATCGCCCTCGAAGGTCGCGCCGATGACACCGGCGATGGTCTCGAAGGAAACCGCCGTCGCCTCTCCGCCGGTCAGTTTCTGCACGTAGCGGGCGAAGCAGCGCGCGCCATTGCCGCACATTTCGGCCTCGCCGCCGTCTGCATTGTAATAGCGCATGCGGAAATCCGCGCCGTCGCGGGCCGGTTCCACGGCGAGGAGACCGTCGGCCCCGATGCCGCGGTGGCGGTCGCAAAGGCGCGCGATCTGCGTGCCCGAGAGGGACAGGGACAGATCGCGGTTGTCGAGCATGACGAAGTCATTCCCGGCGCCGTTCATTTTCTCGAAGGAAAGCGTCATCGTGGAGTGCGTGCGGGGGAGCCCTATTTAGACAGACTTGGTGGCCTCGACAAGCGGTTTCACGAAGGCGTGGACTTTTTCAGCCAAAGCCGGATCTCCGGCGTTGGCGGCCACGATCTTGACGATGGCGCTCCCGACGACGACGCCATCGGCCAGGGTGGCCACCGCGCCGGCCTGTTCGGGGGTCGAAATTCCAAAGCCGACGACGACCGGCACCGCGCTGGCGGCCCGGATGCGCTCGACCTGGGCGTCGATGCCTTCGGCCATGTCGCCGCGCTCACCGGTCACGCCCTCCCGGGAAACGTAGTAGATGAAGCCCTCGCTGGCCGCCGCGATCTCG
>JAHEDC010000267.1 GCA_024641425.1 Verrucomicrobiales bacterium
TTCGAGGGATCTCTGCACGCACGGCTACCATGCCGTGCTCGTCAAACGCCCGCCCCGAGATCAGTTCGTGGCGGCTCTGGCGACCTTCGACGCCTTCGAGGAGAGCATGCGCGATTCCGTGGCCTCCGGGCAACGGGTCATCGATTGGCTGGTGGCCCGCCCTGACATCGATGGGAGCAGGATCGGTGCCTACGGGATCTCGCTGGGCGGCATGCTGACGGTGATGCTCGCGGCCTCCGACGCGCGCATCGTGGCCTCGGTTGCGATGATGGCGGGCGGGGATTTTCCGGCCGTCCTCGCGCGCTCGATCGAGCCCGAAGCGAGACGTTTCTCCGCGGCGAACGGCCTGCCAAGGAATCCGACCCCGCAGGACCTCGCGGACTTCGAGAGACGGGCGCGCAAGACCATCTCGACCGATCCCCTTGCTTTCGCGGCTCACGTGGATCCCCGCACCATCTTCCTTGTAAACACACGGCGAGACACCAGTGTCCCGAGCTTCCTCCAACTCAGATTACGCGAGGCTCTGGGCTCTCCCGAAACCCTCTCGCTCCCCACCGGTCACTATTCGATCAGCCTCTACTTTCCCATCGTGATGGCAAAGGCCCGCGCCTTCCTCGACCGAAAACTCTCCAAGCAATGACCTCGCGCTGGAAACTAGTCCACCGCTCCCAGACCCAACTCCACTCCCAGATCCAGGTGCAGTGAGGCCGCCCGGCGATAAGCCCGCTTCTCCTCGCCCTTCAGTTCCTTCACCTCGGCCTCGTCGATTGCGTCCAACAAACCATTCAAGGTCTCGTAGGCTCCTCGGCGATTTCCGGCCTCAACGAGCGCGGAGGCACGAAAGTAACCCCGCTCAAAAAAACCCTTCGCTGGCCTGGAAGGCGTTTCGGCAACCATCGGTTCGATGGCAGGCTCGGGCTCGGGGCCAGCATGCGATTCCGCGAACGCGAGTTGTTTCACGGCTTCCGGTCTGGCCTCCGACCAGGCCGTGTTCCTCACATACGCCTTCCAGAACACACGCGCGTTCAACCAATCCTCGCGGCGGCTGTAGAGGCGTGCGAGTTCCAAGGTTGCCTGTTCGGCCAACCCGGGTTTCCCGTAGACATCGAGCACATCGCGGAAGCCCACGATAGAGAGTTGCTGCTTGGCGGAATCGGGCATCGCGGCGCGCACTTTGGCCAGTTCAAGAGTCGCGAGATCCCGGGAATCGCTTCCCCCCCGAATAAGCGCGGCCTCAAGAATGCTTTCCGCGTCCTCCAGATCCGTCAGGGAAGCGTGACGTCCGAGTTTCACCAGGGTCTCGGCGGAAAGGTCATCCCGGTTGAAATGACTGCGTATCTCCTCGTAAAAGACCCGGATCTCGGCATCCCGTTCCGGAAAGTTTGCTTCCAGTGCTTCCAGTCGAGCCACCACTACCTGCTCGTGCAGTCGCTGGGCCCCGCCCGTTCGGCTCGAAAGATCATCGAATTTTCGCAGAAGTTTCTCCGGGTCGTTGGCGTCGCGGTAGTAATCCGCGTAACCACGCAGGGCCTTTCGCATATCCAAGGCCGGCGCGTCGCCCGGCATCGCGAGGAGGGCCTGTTCAAGCCGCCCCAGACCGGCCTTGAGTTCGCCTCGCTCCCGCATCGCCGGCAATCCTGCCAACGCTGCCTCCACCGCTTCTGGAGACTTCGCGAAGGTCTCGAAAAAAGTCTCGTAGTATGCCGCGGAAGCCTTGAAGTCCCCGCGCATCCCCGTGACTCGAATCAATCCGGCGAGGCTTGTCGCAAGGCTTCGGGGGTGATCGAGCTTCCGCGCGATCTGCGCCGCTTCAACATAGGCGTCCTCCGCCTTTGCTCCCTCTCCCAGGGCCTCCAGAATCTCCCCTTCCATCGCCATTGCGCGGTCGAGAATCTTCGAATAGACAAACTGGCGCTCGATTGCCCGGCACCGCTCAAGGGCGCGATCCGGCTCGCCCAATGCAAGGTGACACTCGGCCCGGTCAATCAGCGCGAATTCGTTCAGGATCGACTCCGGATAACGGGCGAGGAAGCGATCGAGCACGCCTGCCGCCGATCGCCACTGCTGCAATCGCACCAGATTGCTTCCTCGATAGAAAAGCGCGCTCTCGCCGTGACGGCTTTCGGGGAAGGATTCCACATGGGCTGCCAGCACCCGCTCGGCGCGGTCATGGAAACCAAGATGATAGAGCGACACTCCTGAGATGAATCCGGCCACGTCGCTGTCCTCCGAACCGCGTTCGGAAAGGTTCTCCAGATCTTCCGCCATCTCCAGCGCCTGCTTGTAGTCCCCCTTCCGGAAAAACTCCTCCAGGGTGCGGGCCCTATCCGATACGGCTTCGGCCTTCACGGCCGCCAATGCGGTCCGAGCCTCGTCCGCGGGATCGACGTCCCCAAAAAATCCCTCCTCCCTTGGAAAGACCGCCACCGTGTCGTCCCGCTTCTCATGCGGCCCTATAAGACTGCATCCCGACACCCCCCATATAATCAGACCAGCACCCCATAGGCGGCGGAGAAGAATCGTACGGAGCAGTATGTTCATGGCAGGTTCCCCAGAGGGAGTGGCGATTCCAGAAACCATAGAGAATCCCGCGATTTCATCAAGAAGAATGTATATATTATAATTCCAAACAAAACTCCGGCTCTCAGGGGCATTTCAAGGCGGCCCGTCGCTCTGAAACCACGCACCGCGAGAGAACCCGTTCGTATGGTACAGCACTTTTTATCTCACCAGCCCGAAAACGGTTGAATTCCTCGAAACTATGGAGAATCTTGCCGACACTGGTTCGGATATCTGAAATTTCTATTATTATTAAAAGCACTTGAGTATGAACTACCTCGCCCTGATCCCGTCACGCATCGACTCCCTCGCGGATAGTGGCATCTTCTACGCCTTCGAGGAGTTGTCCCTCTCGGGAATCATCATTTGCGTCAGCCTCTTCGTCCTCTCCTGCTTCAGTTGGGCGGTCATGATTACGAAATTCCGGATGATCGTGAAGGCTCGGCGCCAGACCGAGCAGTTCACCGAGGCGTTCCGCGACTGTCGGAATCCGCTCAACCTCTATCAGGAAGGCACGCACCTCACCGGTACACCGCTTTACAATATCTACATGACCGGCGCGGCGGAACTTTCCTACCAAACGACGGGCTCCGTCGAAGCCGACGAGACGTTTCACGCCCGCCTCACCAGCGCCCCGAAGATCACGAGCAGCCAGATGGATTCGGTGGGCAATACGATGGATCGGACGATCGGCGAATCGGTGCTCCAACTCGAGTCGAAGATGACGATTCTCGCCACCGCCGTCAGCGGGGCCCCGTTCCTCGGCCTCCTTGGAACAGTTTGGGGAGTGATGGACACTTTCACCAGTGTCGCGAGTGCTGTCGGCGCCACGAGTTTGAAAACGCTTGCTCCCGGTGTGTCCTCCGCACTGCTTACCACCGTAACCGGCCTCGTCGTCGCCATTCCCGCGATGTTCGGTTACAATTACCTCGTCAATAACATCAAGTCGATGATTGCCACGATGGAGAACTTCGCCAACGAGGTGCGGGGAGAATTCGAACGCCATTTCCTCGACCATGGAGTTTCCCGCGAAGCGATTGTCGGCGCCACGCCGTCCGCCAAGGTCGCGGAACACCCGGCACGCACCGCTGACGTCCTTTCTCACGCGCCCCAATCTCCTCAAACCCGACGGGTCAGCGCCGGCGAGTTGGTCGCCACGGCAGCCGCCCCCAGCCACCACGTCGTCCGCCGCGCCACCAAGCAGTCCCGTTCCGGAAACGGCGAATTCGCCTTCGACGAGCCCGACCGCGACGGCCTTGAGAGCTGAGCAATGGAAAGACGCGGTTTGCGGAACGCCCTTCCCGCTTCCTTGAAGATCACCGACTGATAAAGAAAGACCTTTCCCGATGTCAAAGCGCAGCCGCCAGTATTCCCTCGGAACTTTGTCCGAATTGAACGTGACCCCCTTGCTCGATCTCGCTTTCGTGCTCCTGATCATCTTCATGATCACCGCTCCTTTCCTCGCGGAGAGCGCGGATCTCATCATTCCGAGCAGCAAGGCCTCGCGGGAAGCGATCGATCCGTCTCAGGTCTATACGGTTTCCCTGGATCGGAACCACAAGCTCGAACTCGACGGACAGCCCGTCGAACGAGACACCCTCGCCGGATCGGTCCGCGCCTTGCTCACCGATCACAAGGACATGGCGGTCATCGTGAAGGCCCATCATTTGCTCCCGATCCAGGACGTCGTCGGCATCATGGATATCCTCCGGGAAGCAGGCGTCGCCCATACCTCGATCGTCACCAAGCCGGAAGCCGAATAGCCCCCGGCCCCTGCCTCGGCAGCGCGGTCGAGGTGCGAAGACTGCCCCTCAAGTGAATCCAAAGTCCCACTTCCGGCTCACTCTCGCCCTCATCGCCCTCCTGCACGTCGGCGTGATCGCGGTCGTCGTGGTCCTCATCAGGAACAGGAAGCCACAGGTGCCGGACGCCCCCGCCAGCATGGCGGCGGCAGCGGATGCCCCGCCTCCGCAGGATACGGCGGTTTCTCCCGACGAAGCCACCCCGTGGATGGACCCTGCGGACTTTGTCGCGATGAATGAGACCGTTCCTCGCCAGAACCCGGACATCGCTCGCCTCCCTCACGCCAGCTGGGCGGACTCCGAAGCCGATCCCGAGTCCGACATCGTCTTTCCGCTTCCCCCGTCACCCTCTCCGGTGGTCGAGCCCGAGCCCGTTCCGGAACCCTTGCCCATCCCCCCTCCGGTTCCAGACTCGGAACCTCCGCCTGAGCCCGTTCGCGACCTTGCACCCGACCCGGTCCCCGAAGCGGTGCCCGCACCGGATCCGCCCAAGCAGAAGCCCGAGGAGCCCAAAGAATCCGAACGCACGGTCTCCCCCGACGGTCCGGCGGAGCCGTTGAAGAAAGAACCCTCAAAGCCGGAGCGGGAAACCGTGAAACCCGCGTCAGAGCCGCCGAAGAAACTTGATCGCAAAGTCACTCGCAACGCACCCACCTCCGCCGTCACGGTGCCTCCAAAGCCCGAGCCCAAGAAGCCGACGCCCCCTCCCGCAAAACCGATCACCCCGAAGGTCTCCCACCACAAGCCTGCGGAAACGCCCCCCTCTTCGAAGCAGACGAGCACCACGTCCCCGCCGGTGATACGGAAAGCGGAGCCGGTTGCGCCATCGAAGACCAATGCTCCCACGCCGAATCCTGCCCCCGCTCCCCCTAAGTCCCCTCCTTCCAAATCAGGAGGGCAGGCTTCCGACACGACCATGGTGAGGAGTGATACCAAGGGCACCACGCGTTCAGGCACCTCAACCGCGCCGAAAACCAGTTCCGCTCCGATCTCCCCCACGGAGGCCTCAGACGTCGATTATTCCTGGTACAACGGCATCATCCACTCGGCCTTTCTCAACCAATGGAATCAGCCGAAGGGACTTTTCGGTTCCGAAGGTCTTTCCAGCCGCGCGACGATCAGGATCGGACGCGATGGCTCGATCGAGAGCGCCATCATTTCCTCGCCATCGGGGGTCCGTGAACTGGACGCGTCGGTGGCCGACGTCCTCCGGTCGGTCAAGAGCATTTCCGCTCCTCCAAGTGGTATTCCCGCGGAAGAACTCACCGTCGTCATTCGCTTCAAACTCGATTAATTCGCCATGCACGCCACCAAGTTTGTCCTCGCTGTTCTCGTCGTCGTTGCCCAAGGGGCCTTTGCCGCCCCCCGCGAAATCGTCATCGAAGGAACCCGCACACATGGTGTTCACGTCCGGGGGATTTCGGGGAACTTCGGCAAGCAGGCGACGGTCGACCTTGTCACCGCGCTCCGAGAGTCCGGCGTCATCCACATCGCGGGTTCTCCGGAGGGTTCGTTCGTCGCCCTCGGCACCGCGAGCGGCACCGCCCTGAAGGGAATCCTCAATCGGCCCGACGGCGAAGTTCTTTTCAGCCGCGACTACCATGGAGCGGCTCTCAAGGCGAATGTGCAGGATTTCGCGCGCGACATCATCGGCTCCCTGGGAGGGAAGGCCGATGCGCCACTTTCGGGCAAGATCGTCTTCACGGCCGGCGGCAGTGGAAAACGCGAGATCTATTTGGTCAACCACGACGGATCCGGCCTCCGCAAACTGACCAATGACGGTTCCCTCAATGTCTCTCCCTCGATCAGCCCCGACGGCAGCCACGTGGCCCACACCAGCTACCGAAGCGGTTACGCGGACGTCTACTATCTCAATCTCGCCTCCGGAAGCCGTAGCCGCATCATCAAGTCGCCCGGCACCAACAGCGGAGCGGCGATCTCGCCGGACGGTCGCCGCATCGCCCTCACCATGAGTTTCGTCGGCAATCCCGAAATCTTCGTCACCACCACCGGGGGCGGCAGTGCCAGGCGGCTCACCAACGCTCCCGGAGCCGACTCCTCCCCCTGCTGGTCGCCTGACGGAAGCAAGATTGCCTACACTTCGGATAGCGGCGGCAGTCCCCGGATCCATATTGTTTCCGCCAACGGCGGCGGGGCCTCCGCTCTGAATACCGGATACGGACACTGTACCGAGCCGAACTGGTCGCCCGACGGAAAGCGCCTTGCCTTCTGCGTCCGTCAAGGAGGAGGCATGGGTATCGCTGTCTATGATTTCAGCAGCGGCAAGTCCCGTGTTATCGGCAATGGCGAGGACCCCTGCTGGGGGCCGGATTCCCGGCATATCGTCTACGGCAGCGGTGGCAACCTCATCCTGCGCGACGTGGACGGAGATTTCACCAAAACGCTCGCAGGCGGCCTCGGGAAGGTCAGCGAACCCAGTTGGTCCCGGAACTAGGGAGCAACGCACATAACTTCCCCGTCGTTCAATGAGGTTGCCGAAACGCTCGCGGTTCGGTAAGATCGATTTACTATGAATCCGCAGCCTCATCGATCCCTCATTGTTCTCGTACTCGCCCTTCTGGCCTCCCCCCTTGCCGCGGAAGTCCGCACTTGGCGCGACCAGGAAACGGACACTGCTGTCGACGCCGAGCTCGTCAAAGTCGATGGAGACAAGATCACGCTTAAGCTGGCCAATGGCAAGAACTACACCTATCAGCTGAAGCGCTTCCACGAAGAGGACCAGGCCTACGCGAAGGAATGGGCCGACGAACACGCGGACGATATGGCCGACGAGGGCAAAAGCGGAGCAGGCAAGGCTACCGCCGCTGCTCCAGAAGACGTCCGACGGGCCCTCCAGGTTGTGGTGAAGGAGGAAAGCGAAGTCGGTGCTTCAAAGAAAATCGGCGCCAAGGACAGCAAAGGGAAAGAGCGAACCAAGAATACTCAGTTCAGTATTGTTCTCAACAATGCCCGCAGCGGCCCCACGATGAAGGATCTGGAGGTCAACTACACCATCTACAAGCGGAAAAGAACTTCGGATACGAAAAACAAGGAAGCGAACCGAACCCTCTTCGAAAAGGAATCCGACAGCCAGAAAGTTGCCTCTCTTCTCCCCGGCACTTCATCCACCCTGAAGACAAAATCCATCCCCACCACTGATTCCACCACGCCCTACAAGGTAAAGAAAAAGACGTATGAAAAGCGCCTATCCGAAGAAGTCGTGGGCATCGCGGTCACGGTAACTGCCGACGGGGCGGCGGTCACGACCCTGGAGCAACCGCCTGGACTGCTGCGCACGGTGGAGAAGGGCGAATGATCCCCGATCCCGAATGGAACTCGTTCACGGGGCTTTTCGTTTGCATTCAGTTGATCGGAATGATTAACTTTATTTATTCGCAGCTGCGATGACCAGCAATCGAAAATGAGGCAGCCCGGTTGGATGGCTCTACGCGAGTTTTTTTGGGGGATCTCGCACACGAACCAACCGAGCTGTCTCGCTGCGTTCAGAATAGATCCATCGAGGGAATCAGGGAGATCGTGGTGGCCTACCCGCCCCGATCACGTTTTCCCGTAGGAGCACGATTTCAGCATCCAGACTCACTGCCACTCCCTTGAACGGTGGGTGGACACCGCTTCCCCTCCTTCTGAGGCGGCATCGGCGACTTGCCGCCGATTCCTTGCAGCTGTGTGCTGGTGGTTTCACGAGTTCGATCCTCGAAACCGCGTTTCCCGGCGCATCCTGTCCTAAGGGGGTACCGTCTCATCCATCTCTGCCGGACGATCCATTGGAAGCATCTGCCATTTACCGCACGCCCGCGGTGTGCGATACTCCGGGGACTTTCCCCAACACCCACCACAAACACCGATACTAGGATGCGGACGCTTCGGCGCGTTGCTGCTGAACAAGACGATAGATGGCCTCGGGTGTCGCGGGGACGGGGAAATCGACCGCCCTCGTGTTTCCGGTGCCACCGAAGGCCGCGATGGCATCTCGCAGAGACTCTCGGACGCTGATCGCCAAGGAATGCCCGCCATCCGCAGGGTTTCCCTCCCGGTCGGCCGCATCGAGAATTTCGGCGCGGAAATCAAGCGGCACCTCGTCAAGGCCTGGAACCAATGGCTCCGCCCCCTTGAGACCTTCGGAGAACTGCGAGGGAATCTCGGACGTCAACCAGCCCAGGGCCTCGATAAAAGCAGACTGCAAAGCGAACGCGGCGGCATCGATTTCCGCCGACGGAACGGATCCTTCCTGAAAGAGGTCGGCACGGAGGATACGGGATTCTCCGGTGAAAGAATCGACTTCCACTTCCACCACGGCGGTTCCATAGAGATAGCCATGGAATGGAAGACCGTAATGCTGAACTCCGGCGCTCCCGGTCGCCGAGAGCCCGTTGCCTTGGACGAGGGCAAAGGCAACAAGGCTCTCGAAGGGGAATC
>JAHEDC010000268.1 GCA_024641425.1 Verrucomicrobiales bacterium
CGCTTGCTGCCAAGGTCAGCCATGATCTCTGGGCGAAGGCCACGCACGCCCCCAAGGGCGCCCTTTCGGAATTCCACTACCGCCTTCCCAATCTCCTCATGTCCCTCGCCTCGGTGGTCGCGATCGGCATTCTTGTCCGGCGCTGGGGATTTCCCGTCGGCGGCACTCTCGCCGCCTTCCTTCTGGCCCTTCATCCATGGGCTATCCGCTACGGCGTCGACATGCGCGCCTACAGCGGACTCATCCTCCTCTCCATCCTCGCGTGCCTGTGGATCACGCGTATCGCGCAGACAAGGGGCGAACCCTGGCGTTATTGGCTGCTTTTCGGGCTCAACCAATTCCTCCTCGTCTGGGCCCTGCCCAACGCGGTCTGGTATGCGATGGCCTTCTTCATCGCCCTCGTGTTTCTCGTTTTTCGCCGGGGGGCCGGATGGAACGGCCTCTTCCGACTTCTCGCCGTCAACACCTTCGCCGCGATGGCCCTCTTCGCCGTAGGGGCGCCCGCCATTCTCCAGACCGTCCGCTGGATACAGGATCTCTACCAGCCCCACCTCATCACGCCCGATCTTCTCCGCACCACTGCGAGCGAGCTATTCTTCGGCATGCCCTGGTTCTGGCCCGATTCCAGGGAAGCCGCGGGAATCCCCAGTCTCCTCGCGCGCACCGGCGGCATGGTGGGAATCGTCCTCGTCGGAGCCCTCGCGGTCGGGCTCCTGCTCGCCGGACTGACGCGCGTTCTTTTTCGGGAAAGGTCCGCCTTCCATGGCATCGTCGCGCTCATCGGCGCTTCAGCCTTCTATCTCTGGTTCACTTACGCGCGGGAGGAACTCTTCTACCCGCGGTACATTATCTATCTCCTCGCCCCTCTCCTCGCTTTGATCGCCATCGGAATCGACACCCTCGCACAACGCGTTTTCCCGAGGAACAACCGGGCTGCCCTCGTCCTCGCGATCCTCATCAGCGCGGGGGGATTCGCTGCTTTTGTCGCCCCCTCCCTCAAACTCCTGGCCACCCGCTCGTATGCCCCGTTCCGGGAAGTCGCGGCATGGCTGGGCGCGAACACCCCCAAGGGAGCCCGCGTCTTCGGACACGGACTCGGCGGCCATGAACTCGACACCTACTATCCCACCGTACGCTGGAATCCCGCGAATTCCGTCGAAAACCTCCGCGCCGAAATCGATTCCTCCACCGCTGCGGGTGCTCCCTTCTACGCGGTCTTCGGCTACAGCGTCTTCAATCGCGAGACCTTTCCGGAGGCCTCCGCCATCCTCGACGATCCGAATACCTTCGAAGAGGTCGCCGCTTTCCCGGGGATCGAGCCCGAGTTCTTCTTCCGTATCCTCCGCCTTCTTCCGGCGGAAGCGGAATCGGCCCTAGAACCGTAATCGAGGGATACTCCCCGATTTCCCAGCCGTTCGGGCTCAGCCGGGCCCCCGCCACCTCGCCCATCTCCCCCGAAAGAAGGGGCCCTTGACCGGTGCCGGGAAGATCCTCACGCCACGCGAATGCAGCGACGGCACGATGCGGTGCCGCGTCGGCACACTCAGAACTGGATCGCCGAAGACGGCTCGGACTATCCCAGCCTCCACTCCCTTGGCGGCGAGCATCGGGCTGTATCCAGCGTCGGATCGTGTCCAATCGCCGCAACTTCGTCCCGCCGGTTCGGTTTCCTCCGCGATGACCTCCTTCCCTTTCCTTCCTCTCGTTCCCATCCTGCTGGCCCTCTCGACCGGCTTGTTGTCGGCGGAGATTCCGCTTCCCTACGATCCTCTCAGTATCGACTCCGATGCTTCCAAGCTGGAAATCCGGGATCTCGAAGTCATCGACACCCCGCGCTCGCGGACCATTCCGATCCTCGTCTACCGGAAGGAGGGAATCGAGAAGCAGCCCGTCATCCTTTTCAGCCATGGCCTCGGAGGCTCGCGGAAGAACAACCCCTATCTCGGCGAGCACTGGGCCCGACGAGGGTATACCGTCGTCTTCCTCCAGCATGCGGGCAGCGACGAGGAAGTGTGGAAAGACCGCCGCCCCAAGGACCGGCAGACAGCCCTTTCCGCGGCCGCCGATGTCAGCAACCTGCTCCAACGCGTCCGCGACGTTCCGGCCGTCCTCGATCAATTGGAGGCATGGGGTCGAGAGGACAAGCATTGGTTGAAGGGGAAACTCGACCTGGCGCACGTCGGCATGAGCGGTCATTCGTTCGGCGCTGTCACGACCCAGGCCGTCAGCGGCCAGGTGACGACACGGCCCGGATTCCGCTTCACCGATGAACGCATCGATGCCGCACTCGCGATGAGCCCCAGCGTGCCCGCGAACGCAAAGGCGAACGTTGCCTTCGGAAAGGTTTCCATCCCCTGGCTCCTCATGACCGGTACCAAGGATAGCAGTCTCATCGGCAAAACCAGCCCCGAGTCACGGCGGCAGGTCTTCGCCGCCCTGCCGGAAGGCGATAAGTATGAACTCGTCCTCAAGGACGGCACGCACATGGCGTTTTCGGAAACCAGTCTCCGTGGCACTGATACGCGGAATCCGAACCACCACCGCGTCATCCTCGGCCTGTCCACCGCATTCTGGGACGCCTACCTGAAAGCGGATCCGCGGGCGGCGGACTGGCTCAAAAGCGAGGCTCCGAAAGCCTTGCTCGAAGAAGGAGATCTCTGGTTGCGAAAGTAGCGTGCCCTCCCTGGAATCGAAGTCGTTCCCCTTGCCTCGCGTCGCAGCCCGCGCGGCGCCTGCTTCACGGCGTCCCACAACGCGTTCGTTCGCGCATCAGGGCTTCGCCAGCCTCACGAGCACGCGCAGACGCTTGTAGGAATACGCCCCGGCGTTGCTGGCGAAAGTCCAATCCTTGTTCGGCCCATCCTGGTTGCCGATGCCGACATCGGCGGTCGGCCCCGCGTTCCACTTGTTCAGCGCCATCACCGTCTGCCGCGCGCCACCGTTATGGACCTGCATGCTTCCATATCCCTTTTTCGGCTCGGACGGCATATCCCCGAAATCATAATCCACCGAGGAAGCGCCAGGCACGTTCGCCGAATTCCCCGGGCCGTAGTTATCGGTCCAGAATTCGATATTGCCTCCCTCGAGATTGTCGCCGGGAACCACTCCCTCGACATTGCTCCGCACCGTGAGCCTCGACACCGCTTGCTGAAACGGGACCTCCCCGGGCAAGCCGATCTGTTCCAGGTCATCCGTAAAGGCGTCCATCGCCGCAAAAGCAAAGGACGGACGCTCCCCGCCCTTCTGCAATTCCAGCATATACGCGACACGATCAAAGCCCTTGCCCTTCAATTCGGCAGCCCGGTTTACGTCATAGGCCACCTCACCGCCGCCAAGTTTCGAAAGATCAAGATCATAGACAACCTCGTACTCGCCGGCCTCGGGCACATGCTGGTTGAGGAGATCGGGGACGAGGATTTCTCCGGCGCGAAACGGCACGGCGGGAAGTCCTTCCTTGTTCATGAGATTGGGCTCGGCCAGCTTGTGCCACGCGTACCGCACCGACACCGGTGCTTCGACACCCTCGGCGGAGAGCAGCAGACTGTCCGGCCCCGCGATCTCCGCCGTTGCCGGCACGAAGCCCGTGTCCGCCCCGAGAACCTCGAAATGGGTTAACGGCTGTCCATCGCGCGAAACCAACCCGCCGCCGACGGAGTCGAAAACTACACGCAGCTTGTTTCCTTCCGGTTTCAATTCCCTGAAACGCGGTCCGCTCGAAACCACCTCCGACTTTCCATAGGTTTTCGCGAGCGCGAGCAAGGCAAGCCGACGTCCCACCTCCTGTTTGTTCTTCGGGTGAATGTCCTTGAGGTTTCCGATGTCATTGATGACCACCATTCCGGTGTGCGGGATCTCAAGAATGCGATCCTGCGCCTCCCAGAATTCCGCCAGGATCTCCGGCTGCTCGGTTCCGTATTCAAAGGGCGCAATCTGGACGAAGTAATACGGAAGTTCCGGCTGCCCCCACGCCGCGCGCCAGCCCTTCAGGAGCGCGCGCGTCTTTTCCGTATAGAGCTTCCCTTCCCCGTGGTTGGACTCTCCCTGGTACCAGAGCGTCCCGCGAATCGCGAATGGCACCAGCGGCTGAAGCATCCCGTTGTAGAGCGTGGTCGGCTGCTGATGGGGCTCGCCTCCCTCCGTGATGGGCCGAAGCCCCGTGGGAAAACCGGGTTGGGGCGCGGGCAAGGCTCCCGCTTCGCTCGCCTTCCTCGCCTCCGCAAGCCAGGTCTCCACCGCGTCGAGATGGGCCTTCAAGGCCTCCTTGTGCGCCGGGGACGCCGGGTTCGCCATCGCAACGCGCTGCCGGATGTCCTCAAGGGCCGGAATTCCCTCGAAGCCCTCCGCCGGTGTCCACGGCTCGATGCGCGTCCCTCCCCAGGAGGAATTCAGCAACCCTACCGGCACGCCCAGCGCGCGACGAAGCTCCCGCGCAAAGAAATACCCGCAAGCGGTGAAGTTTCCGGCCGTCTCCGGCGCGTTGATTTGCCAGCCCGTCTCACGATCCTCGACGGGAACGGCCGAAGGAGCGTGCGGCATCTTGAGGTGGCGGATGAGTCCATCGGTCGCCGCCGCGATCTCTTCGGCCGCATCGTTGCTTCCGGACACCGTCCATTCCATGTTCGATTGCCCCGAGCAAAGCCAGACCTCGCCAACCAAAACATTCCCGAGCGTGATCGTGTTTGTTCCCGCCACGACAAAGGTCGCGGGTTCCGCGTTTGCCTCCATCGGCCGGAGGCGCACCATCCACCTGCCTTCGGCGTCGGCAACTCCCTCGATCGTCTGTCCCGCGAAGGAAACCGCGACTTTCTCGCCCGGCTCCGCCTTTCCCCATACGGGCACCTCCATCTGGCGCTGGAGAACCATGTTCTCCCCAAACACGTGCGGAAGCCAAACGTCGGCAAAGCCACTACTGGTGACGGCGAAAATCGTGGCGGCGGCGAGAAGCGAAGGGACGGACGGATGGCGGGATCGATGGGAATTCATCCGGCGATTCTGTCCGATTCCGCTAAACCATGCAATCCCCCAATCACGTTTTCGGAATCGTTCAAAAAAATTTCCGGATTTTTCACGACAGGCGCAACACCCTGTTACGGATGGTGTTTCATGATCCCGTGACCGAAAGCAAAACGCATCCCAGAATTCGGGATGCCGCTCCGTTCCGAAAGCCCGATAATTCACACCCACAGAACCGATACATGAAAATCCATAGACTGTTCACCGGCGCCATCGCCTTGATTACTCTCTCCTTCAGCACGGCGGCCATGGCCGACGAGGAAGGAGCTCCCGGGCAAAAGCCGGCCGTCGAGAAAGGCAAAGGCCGCCCCGAGCGTCCCGGAGGCCGCGGCCCCGGTGGCGCCAATCTTACGGAAGAAGAGCGCCTCGCCGCCATGAAGGAGCGCCTCGCCGGCAATGAGGAAATGAAAAAGCGCCTCCTCGAGCGCTTCGACACGGATCCGAAGGACGGCGAACTTTCCGATGCCGAATTGAAGACCGCCCTCGCGAGCTTCGGAAACCGTGGCGGTAGGCCCCCCGGTGCCGACGCCGGCCTCACTCCGGAACAGCGCCTTACCGCCCTGAAGGAGCGCCTCGCCAACAACGAGGAAATGAAGGCGAAGCTCCTCGAACGCTTCGACACGGATCCCAAGGACGGTGAGCTCTCCGACGCCGAATTGACCAAAGCCATGGAAAGCTTCCGCAGCCGCGCGGGGGGAACCCGCGGCGAAGGCAGGGCCAAAGGAAAGCCGGAAGGCAAAGGCGACGCCGCTGAATAGCAAATCGCTCCTTCCCCAGAACCACCACCTCCCCCGGAGATTCCGATCTCCGGGGGAAATCGTCCCCCCTCCAAGAACTCCCTCCCTAAAATCCCCCCATCCCGAAATCCACACCAACTCCGTTCCATCATCATGAACAAAGGACTCCTCATCCATGCCGGCTGGCTCGCCGCCGCCGCCGGTGCTTTTGCAATCGGCCGCATGACTTCCCCTCCGTCCGAGGACGGGAATGCCAACGCCACTTCGGCGCTCGCCACCGGCCCTTCCGGGCTTTCATCTCCTCTCAGCGCGACCGGGAATGCCTCCTCCAAGAAGGGCGGATCCGACGAGACCGCGAAAGCCGCCGCCCGCACGGGCGGCAAGGGCGGAAGCGTCCTCGCCACCATCGACGCGATCAAGAACGAGACCGACGAGGTGAAGAAGAATTTCCTCTTCGCCCAGATGCTTATGGACCTGACCCCTGAAAACGCGGCCGATATGCTCGCGGCCCTCCGCGAGAGCGGCGTGCTCGGAGATGGCCGTGATTTCGGTCCCGGCGGCAAGATGGGCCTCTTTTTCCAGGCCTGGGGCAAGGTCGATGGCAAGGCCGCCGTTGAGGCAGCCCTCGCCATGAACGAGGAAGACGGCGGCGGACGCGGCCCCGGTGGCATGGGTCGTGCCGGCTTCGGCGCCATGGCCGCCCTCTCCGCTTGGGGGGCCAGCGATCCTACCGGTGCCCTCGCCTACATCGACACCATGGAGGATGGCGATCAGAAACGGATGATGACCATGGGACTCGTCAACGGCCTCGCTTCCAGCGATCCCGATGCTGCTTCGGCCTACATCCTCAAGAATATCGCCAGCACCGCCACCGGCGAGGATCCCCGCGCCGGATGGATGAACGGACGCCTCTACGAAATGGTCGCCGACGAGCAGGTCAAAAAAGGAATCGACTCCGCCATGGCATGGGCCAACGGCCTGCCCGACGGAGACTTCAAGAATTCCGCTCTCAGCCGCGTCGCCGAGCAATACGCTCGCGAGGACATCACCAAGGCGACCGCATGGGCCGAAGGCATCGCCGGACAGGAAGGTTCCGCCGAAGCCGTCCGCAAGGTCGCGGAGCGCCTCGGTAACGAGAATCCGCAGGAGGCCATCGACTGGCTGGTCAAGCTTCCCGACGGAAGCCAGGACCGCGCCATCGGCGAAAGCTTCCGCCGGTGGACAGAAAAGGACAGCGTGGCCGCGAGCCAGTACCTCGCCACCATGCCGGCATCGACCTCGAAGGATAATGCCGTCGCAGGGTTCGCCCGACAGCTTGACCGAGAGGATCCCGCCTCCGCGATGGTCTGGGCCAACACGATCGCCGATACCGAACTGCAGGCCAGCACCGTGAGATCTGTCGCGGAATCCTGGGTACGCTCGGACAAGGATGCGGCGGTATCCTACATGCAATCGAGCGGCATGACGGCCGAGCAACAGGCCGAAGTCATCCAGAATGCGACCCGCGGCGGGCGCGATTTCGGCGGGCGGGGTGGCCCCGGCGGTGGCCCCGGGGGCGGTGGACGCGGTGGCAGGTAGCCTCCCTCTCCACATCATTTACCGATTCAAACGAAGCGGGAACCTGGCAACGGGTTCCCGCTTTTTCATTTGCGAGTCCAACAAGCCGCCGAATGCGAGTCTCCGGAATGTCGAAGCGGGGATCTTGAACGCGCGGGCAACAGGTCGGTCGAATCCCGAATGTCCATCGTTGCGAACTTGGAGCCCCCCGATTCCCGCTTGAACGTTCCGGACATCCGGTGAGGCTGTTGAACCAATACTCCGTGAAACACGCAGCCTTCATTTCCCTGTTCTCGCTTGCCGTCTTCCCGGCGCAAGCCGCAACGGAATTGCGGTTTGAAAGCGACATCCGCCCGATTCTGAAGACGCACTGCTTCCACTGCCACGGTGAGGAGGAGAAACCCGAGGGCGGCGTCGACCTGAGATTGCGGCGCTTCATGGACAAGGAACTCGAAGGTGGCGGTCGCGCCCTCGTCGCCGGACATCCGGAGGCCAGTGAAATCGTGCGCCTCATCCGCGAGGGCAAAATGCCGAAGAAGGGCAAAGCCGTTTCGGCCGATGACCTGGCGCTGATCGAACGATGGATCGCACAGGGCGCGAAAACCACCCGCCCCGAACCGGAATCGCTCGCCCCGGGAACGGTGCTGACCGAGGAGGAGCGGGCGTTCTGGTCCTTCCAGCCGATTACCAGACCACCCGTGCCGCCCTTGGAGGAGGATGCCCGCATCCGCACGCCCGTCGATACTTTCATCCTCGCCTCCCTACGCGCGTCGGGCCTCGACTTCGCCCTGGAAGCGGAGAAACACTCGCTCCTGCGCAGGGTCACCATGGATCTCACGGGACTCCCTCCCACTTCAACCGAATTGGACGCTTTCCTCGCCGACACCGCGCCCGACGCCTACGAAAAAGTCGTCGACCGCCTTCTCGCCTCTCCCGCATACGGTGAACGCTGGGCCCGGCACTGGCTGGATGTGGCCGGCTACGCGGACTCGAACGGTTTCGCCGAAGCGGATTCGCTCCGCCCCGAAGCCTGGCGCTATCGCGACTACGTCATCCGCTCTGTCCTCGCCGACAAGCCATGGAACGATTTCATTGTCGAACAGCTCGCGGGCGATGAACTCGCCGGCATTACCCACGAAACAGCGACCGACGCCCTCCAGGACGACGCGCGCCGCGACGCCGTCATCGCGACCGGCTTCCTCCGCATGGCCCCCGACGGCACCGGCGACCAGGTGGCCGACGCCCCGCTCGCGAGAAACCAGGTCATCGCCGAAGAGATCAAGGTCGTGTCATCGTCGCTCCTCGGGCTCAGCGTCGCATGCGCGCAGTGTCATGATCACCGCTATGATCCGATCACCCAGGCCGATTACTACCGCTTCCGCGCGGTTTTCGAACCCGCTTTCGATTGGCAGCAATGGCGCAATCCGGCCCAGCGCTTGTATTCGCTCTACACCCCGGAGGAACGGG
>JAHEDC010000701.1 GCA_024641425.1 Verrucomicrobiales bacterium
CATCGCCTCGGCGATGGCCACCGGATTTTCCTCGAAATTCCGCAGCTTCAGCCCGCCCATCAAATCCATCTCGTCGTCGAGCCCCAGCCCGGCGTGCGGCGGGAGCTTTTCCTCACCGCCCATCGACTGGCCGCACCCTTCACCGATTTTCCCGGCTACACCGCCCTCGCGAAGGCGCGCCCCGCAATGCCAGCCACATCCTCACTTCCCCTGCGGAAGAGCCCGTATTCCGCAGGAACCCTCGGTCGAGCCCTCCGTGTTGAAGCCGCCGCCGGACTCCAGTTTTCCACCAAGGCATTGCACGCCCGCGCCGGCGAGCGCCTGAGTCTCACCTTCGCCAACCCCGATGTCCTCCCCCACAACTGGGTTCTTCTCACGCCGGGATCCCTTGCCGCGGTCGGGGCCCGAGCCGACCAACTCATCGCGGCCCCGGAGGGAATCACGCGCCATTACATTCCCGACGTTCCCGATGTCCTCGCCTGGACCGAAATGATCGCTCCCGGTTCCGAAGCCACCATCCATTTCACCGCCCCGCAAGAACCCGGCAGCTATCCCTACCTCTGTACCTTTCCCGGGCACTGGATGCTCATGAACGGCACGCTGGTCGTGGATTGATTCCGCGTTCGCTAGAGATTGGCGAGCCGCCCCGTCGAGTCGCCTAAACGTTCGAGTCCCTGCACGCCCATGCGGTCGGCCATGCTGAGGAAGAGGTTGGACATCGGCTGCGCGCCGTGACGGACATAGCGCGCCGGGGTGACGAGGCCCCCGCCTCCGCCCGCGAGGACGAGGGGGAGGTTGCTGTGGGTATGGCGGTTGGCATCGGCGTTGCCGCTGCCGTAGACGATCATCGCATTGTGCAGGATCGAGTTCCCGTCGACATCCTTGGTGGCGTCGAGTTTGCCGAGGAAACGGGCGAACTGTTGCACGTACCACTGGTCGATCTGCGCCACTTTGCCGATCCGCTCCTCGTCGTCCCGGTGGTGGGTCAGGTCGTGGTGGCCTTCCGAGATCCCGATTTCGCCGAACGACCGGTTGTCCCCGTCATGACCGAGAATGAAAGTGGCGACGCGGGTCGAGTCGGTCTGGAACGCGAGCAGCATCATGTCGTACATCAACTCGATGTATTCGGCCTGGCTGTCCGGGATCCCGGCCGGGGTATCGATCTTCGGATCGGCCGGAATCATCCGCTCGCTCTTCTGGATGCGCTTTTCGATTTCACGGACACTGCTGAGGTACTGGTCGAGTTTCTCCTGATCCCGTCCGCCGAGACGTCCCTGCATCTCGCGGGTATTCTCCATGACGAAATCCAGCACCGATTTCCGGTCGCCGGAGCGCTGGAGGAGATTCGCGGTGCGCTCGCCGTGTTTCCCTTCCCCGAACAGGCGCTCGAAGACCATTCTCGGATTGTTTTCCGGCGTCATCGGCGTGGTCGCGGAACGCCAGGAAACATTGTACTGGTAAGCGCAGGAGTATCCCGAATCACATCCGGACGACTGGCGCTTGCGATCGCAGGTCAATTCCAGCGAGGGAAGCCGGGTCTGATGACCGACGTGGTTCGCGATGACCTGGTCGATCGAAATCCCGGCGCGCACATCGGTCGCGCTCTTGTTCAGGCGGACGCCGGTCAGGAAGACGCCGTTCCCCCGCGCGTGGTCGCCCGCGCCGTCGCGGCCACCCTCGGCGTTCACGTGATCGAGGCCCCCCATGACCTGGACCTTCCCCCGCACGTTTTCCAGGGGCTTGAGGGTTTCCTTGAAAACAAAATCGCTCCCCTCGCCCTCCGGCCACCAGTGGCGGGGAATCGCGCCATTGGGGAAGAAGACGAAGGCCGTGCGCAGCGGCGCGCCCGTCGCGGTCGTCGCGAGAGGGAGAGCGGCCTCCCCGGCAGCCCAGAGCCGGGAATTGGGCAAAAGCGATTCGAACGCGGGCAAGGCGATGCAGGTTCCGAGTCCGCGCAGGAATTGACGTCGTCCGGGTTGGAAGGTTCTCATGGTTGGGCGGGTATCCTGGTGCGTGTTCTCTGGAACGGAGCGGAGGCGACGATCCCCTTGATCAGGGCGGACGGTCGCCCGTCGGCGGCTTGAAGTTGTTCAAGGAGGTGATCGACGGTCTGCACGTCGTGGTATTCTAGGCCACGACCGAGCGCATAGGTGAGCATTTTCTCGCAGAAGCAGCGAAAAAAGTCGTCGCGCCGATCATGGGCGAGAACGTGTTTCAGGGCCCTGATGCTTCCGAACGTCTCGCCGGTGACCAGCCTTCCGTCAACGGTGATCGCCTGATCGCGTTCTTTGTCGCGCCACATTCCCATCGCATTGAAATTCTCCAGGGCGAGACCGAGCGGGTCCATGCGGTCGTGGCAGGAAGCGCAGAGCGGGGACGCGCGATGGAGGGCGAGG
>JAHEDC010000269.1 GCA_024641425.1 Verrucomicrobiales bacterium
CCTTCCGCGAAGCCTGGGACGCGGAGGATGTCTGCTTGTTTCTCCCTCAGGATTACGCCCTTCGTCTCGACGGGGATCCGCTTGCCCCTCTGGAGCGCGGCTGGGCCGAGGCCGTCCCGGCCCCGGAGGACAAGCCGCGCCCGGAACTCGCTCTCGATCCCGCCGGGCCGCCCGGCACGGTGGCCTCGCGGGAGAGTTACGACAGCATCAGAGTGACGGTGGTCACTTACGAGAACGGGGTGCGGTTGAATTTCAAGCAACTGCAAACGGTGGCGGGGGTGTACGACGTGCGGGTCTCCTTCGGCGAAGGCACGCTGTCGACGCCTCCGGGCCAGCGGGGAATCGGAGAGTGGGCCAGACATCTCTTCGGGGCGGGAGGGATTCCGGGCGTCCCGAGCACGGAACTTCGTCGCGCGACGGCCGGCTCGGTGATGTCCTGCACATTCGATCGGGATCGCGGGAGCTTCCATCTCCACGGCCGGAGCACGGTGGATGTCATGGAGCGGCATCTCGCGCTGATGGGCGCGCGCCTTACCCGGACGGACTGGAAGGAAGGGGATCGCATCCTGCGTCTGCAATCAGAGGGACTCAAGTCGGTCGTCCGCTCCATCTATGAACGCCGCGAACTCCAGGACGTCCTCGCCCGCACCCTGCTTCCCGCGTTGGCCGGAGGGGACGAACGGCTGGTCGCGCCCACCGCCGAGGAGGTGCTGGGCCACTCGGCGGAAGCGGTCGAGGACTGGCTCCGGCCCGCCTTGCACGACGCTCCGCTGGAAGTGACGCTGGTCGGCGATGTGTCCCTGGAATACGCGGAAAGCATCGTCGCGAAGACCTTCGGCGCGCTGCCGCGAAGGCAGGCGGTGAGGGCGGAAACCTCGGACTTCCAGCCGGGAGACGGGGCCACCGGCGCGGTCGAGGTCATCGGGTTCAAAAGCGGCGACCGCTCGGGGGCCGAGCACGGAGACCTGGCGGCCCGCTTGATCCAGGTTTTCCCGTTGGGCCCGGCCTGTCCTCCCGCCGAGGAACGGAAGCTCGATGTCCTCGCCGGCATCCTGGAGAACCGCCTGAATCGCGGCATCCGGGAGGAACAGGGAGAAACCTACGGCTGCTCGGTCCTCGTCACCACGCATGAGGAACTTGGTGGACTGTCCTATCTGAAGGTGTCCACCGGCTGCAAGGTCTCACGGCTCGATGCGGTGGCCGCTTCCGTGCGCGAGATCGCCGGCGAACTCGCCGCGCGGGGCGCGAGCGAGGATGAACGGAAGCGCACCCTGCGACCGCAGATGCGAATGCAGGAAGGACAGGAAGGCGATCCCGGCTATTGGCTGGAAGTCCTCGACCTCAGTGGCCGCTTTCCCCGGAAGCTCGACTTCGCGACGAGCTCCCGGAGTTATCTCAAAGCCGCCACCCTCGCCGACCTCAACGCCCTCGCCCGACGCCATCTCGATCCCGACCGCCTGCGCGAATTCCGCTACATCCCGGACGAATAGCGCGGAGCCGCGAGGGAACGGACTGGGATGTCCGTTCTCCGTTCCATGCTTGCGGAGCGCCATCGTTGCCAACTCCTGTGTGGCTCCCGGCTTCAGCGGAGACTCGGGGCCAGCCCCGGGAATCGATTTGAAGGGCCGCACGAATACGAGGAAAAAACCTGAGGAAGGAGGCCGAATCTCCTTTGGGTCCGTCCCCCGTATTTGGGGCTTCCGCAAGGGGAACCTTTGTGTTACAAACCGGACCAATTATTGGTAATTTCGGATTTCCTTCATGGAATTCTTTCGTCCACAGACCTGCCTCGCCTCCATGAATTCGTGCATTTTCAGCCTTTCCGCCCTCTCCGCCAGCGCGTCCCTTGCTTCCGCTGCGGTCGTGAATTTCTCGACCGTGGTGGGGACGTATGACCAGGGAGGAAACTACACCGTGGGCCAAAGCATCAACGGCAACGCCCTCGACGGATTTGGCTGGGGTGTCTTCGGCGACCAGACGAACAACCAGACGGCGGTCTACACGGCGTCGGCCGCGTTCAACGCGAACAACCTTCAAGTGGCGATTCCGCAGTTTCTGGGCACAAACCATTACGCCAATGACTTCCGCGTTTCCTACACGACCGACGCGAGCCCGACCCTGGGAGGAAGTTGGACTGAACTGGCACCCACGATCGCCCGCGCGGCGAACGGACTGACACTGGGTGCCCTGGGCTCCAACCGCTTCGGCCCCTCGGGATCGAGTGTCGATGGAACGACCAACTACGTGCTGATGGCCCAGGGCAACTTCGTGGGCGTGACCGGGATGCGCCTGGAATTGTTCAATAGCGCGGGGAATCTCGGTGCCTCCGCGAATGGAAACATGGTGGTCTCCGAATTCCAGGTGACCACGAATGCCGAGATCAATCTGGCCCTGGCCGCTCCGATAACCGCCTCCGCCGCGACCTGGCCCGGCAATCCTGCCGTCTTCGTCAACGACGGGCGTAGTGGCACCTTCTCTCATCCCGGACAGGACAGTCAGGTCAATTTCTCCTACACGATCGACTTGCAGGGGGTGAACGCCCTGACCCGTCTTGAACTGGTCGACCGCACCGCCTGCTGCCCCGACCGGCTTACGAATTACCGGGTGGAAATCCTCGATGACATGATGGCGAGCGTCTGGACTGCCAACCTCGCCGGAACTCCGGGGGAGGGCACGGACACCGTCGTGGCCGGTGACGGTGTGGGTACCTTCGCCGGACGTTACGTGCGGCTGACGAATAACAGCGGAGCCCAGTACAATCCCCAGATCGCGGAGTTGCGGGCCTTCGGGAGCCCGATTCCGGAGCCCTCGATTCCGCTTCTGCTCGGGCTCGGTTTCCTGGGATGCTTTCGCCGCCGCCGTTGATTCGGGCAGCTCAGTCCGGCATTCGTTTCGGATATCGGACGCGGTCGAGCCACCGCTGCCTTCGCGACGGAGGAAGAGCCGGGACTGACTGCCAGTAGAGGGGTCGAGACGAGGAGGCGCCCGCGAACGAGGCCACAACCCGGGCCTTAAGGCGCCAGCGCATGCTTTGCTTTCTCCGGATCGATACGGGGACCGAGAATCCCGAATCTCAACGCGGAAGACAGCAACTATTTAGTTCCCACTTTGGGCCGCGTGTGTTAGAACCTCGGTCTCTTTCGTCCTTTTACCCAGAATGGCTTCCGTTCCCATGAACGATTCGCGCAACCCTCGATTCGCGGCATTTGTCTTGTCTGTCCTTTTCGTGACGACGGGAAGCGGACGGACCGCCAGCGCCTCCGTCCCGCCAACGAGCGTCGGTGGGGCAGCATCCAATCCCACCTCTGGAGATATCGCCCTTGGATTTTCGGCCGCGAACGGGAACGACGGAAACCTTGCGACCTTCAACCCTACGAATCCGGCTCCGAACAATCCTCCTTGGGAAGTCAATCTCCAGGGCACTTTCAGCCTCACCGAAATCGTCGCCACGAACCGGGTGGATTGCTGTAATCCGAACCGTCTCAAGGGCTCGACGATTTCGCTGATCCCCGGCGGCTCGGCCCGAGCGACCGGCGCTTTTTCGGATGCTTCGAAGGCTGTGTGCGCCCGGAAGCGTATTTTCACAACCCTGAACTAACGAAAACCATGAAAACGCGAATGCGCTCCCTTGTCGGAACCCTCCTTCTCGCCGCCGCCTCGCCCTGTGCCGCCCAGCTTGTCGAAACGAACGTGGCCCTGAACAAGCCCACCACCGGGGATGTGGCTTTCAACTATCCGACGTCGAACGGAAATGACGGGAGTACGGCGAATTTCACCCACGCCGACAACGTGAATCCCTCGCCGGGCAATCCCTACTGGGCCGTTGACCTCCAGGGTCCCTTCGACCTCCTCCGGATCGAGATCGTGGATCGCAACAACGATGGTTGCTGTGATCCGAACCGGTTGAACGGCTCGGAGATCCGGGTCTACGACGGTTTGGGAGCGCAGATCGGGACGACGATGAACATCGATGGCTTTCCGGTGAACAATGTCGCGGCGACGGCCACGCTGGTATTCGACAACAATGGCGCGGGTTGGCCGGGCGCAGTGTCGATCCGCGTGGACGGCTACCAGCAGTATTTTCAATTCGCGGAACTGCGGGCCGTCGCTCTCCAGCCGGAGGGCCCTCCGCAACCGACGAACGTGGCGGGGACCGGGTTCGCCAGGGCTTCCGGCGCTGTCTGGGCCGGCACCAGCGCGGCGAGCCTCATCGACGGCAATCCCGCGAATTTCGTCCACCCGTCGGCGCCAACGGGCACGCTGGGCTTTACCTACACGATCGATCTCTTCGCGAGCTACCCGTTCGAAACCCTGGAAATCGTGGGTCGCAACAACTGCTGTCCCGACCGTCTGTCAAACTACCGGGTCAGTCTGCATGAGGACGACGGAGCCGGCCAGCCCGGCCCGCCGGTCTGGTCCGCCGTGGTGCACGCCGACGGGTCGAACGCCGGAGAGGGCGGCACGGATTCCCTGACGGCGGATCTCGATCCGGCGGGGACTTTCGCCGGACGCTTCATCACGGTCGAGAACCTGAACGATTACCAATACAGCCCGCAGATCGCGGAGGTGAGGGCGCTGACGTTCGAAGCGCCCCCCTCGAATCTCGCCACCGGGAAGCCGGTCAGCTTCTACGATGCCACGGGCCTGGCGGTGGGGTCCTGGGGTGGGCTTCCGGCGACCAACGTCGTCGACGGCGCCTACGCCACGATTACCCATCCACTTGAGCAATTCAGCACCGGGTACTACCTCGAGGTCGATCTGGGTGAGGACACGACCATCGGCTCGCTCGTCATTGGTGGGCGTCTTGACGGCTGCTGTCCGGATCGGCTCACCAACGCCACAGTGGAGATTCGGGATGGAACCTCGAATACGGTCTTCCTCGAGGAGATTCCCGGGATGATCACGACGCCCGTGACGATCGAAACCGGGGGAGTTTCCGGGCGCTACGTGCGCGTCGTGAATACGAATGGCGATGTGTATAGCCCGCAGATGAGCGAATTGCGCGTCTATCCTCCGACCGGACCATCGGTGCCATTCCAGATTACCGATCTCGCCGCCGATCCCGGGACGGGGAACGGGACGATCACCTTCAACTCCCGACCCGGAGCCACTTACTCGCTCTTTTCAAGCGGGAACCTCGTCGATTGGGCGGAGGTCACCGACAACGTGCTTTCCGACGGAGCGGTGACCACAGAAAATTTCTCCGATCCCGATCTCATGGGCGCGGATGTGCGATACTACCAGATCCGGCGGCAATAGCCGGGCTCTCCACATCCCACCCACCTCTGATGGATCTCTGCTCGCATTCCCACTTTCGCCTCCTCTCGGGCGCCCTCCTCGGGCTTCTCGTTGCGTCTCCCCTTGCCGGGGAAACGAATGTCGCCTTGAACAAGCCGAGTGACGGGGATGTGGCCTTCAACTACCCGACCGCGAACGGGAACGACGGGAGCACGGCCAACTTCACCCACGCCGACAACACGAATGCGGCTCCGGCTAATCCCTACTGGAGGGTCAACCTCCAGGGTGTCTTTGATATCACCCGCGTCGAGGTCGTGGACCGCACGGGGTGTTGTTCCCCCAACCGGCTGAATGGTTCGGAGATCCGGTTTTTCGACAGCGAGCAGCAACAGATCGGCGGTGTCCTGACGATCAGCGGCTTGCCGGCGAACAATGTGGCCGCGACCGCGACGGTGACGTTCGACAACGGTGGCGCGGGCTGGGAGGGCGTTTCGTATGTACGGATCGACGGCTACACCCGGTATTTCCAATTCGCCGAATTCCGGGCCTTCGCCGCCGATCCGCCTCCGGGAGAAAACCAGAACCTCGCTCTCGGAAAGCCGGTTGTGGCGTCGGGAGCCACCTGGAACGGCTTTCCCCCGCCTCTCATTGCGGACGGGAATCCCTCCAGCTTCAGCCATCCGCTGACGAACACGGGGACGCAGGGCTTCTACTATCAAATCGATCTCGAAGACTCGTTCTTTCTCGACCGCATCCTCCTCAGGAACCGCGACAACTGCTGCCCGGACCGGCTGAGCAACTACCGCGTCTCCCTCCTGGCCAACAACGGGGGCGTGCCTGGCGCGATTAACTGGTCGGGGGATATCCGGACGAATGGCACGAACTCGGGCAACGGTGGCCTCGATACCGTGCGCGCCGCGGATGGAGCGGGCACATTCTCCGGGCGTTTCGTGCGGGTGGAGAACCTTAGCTTGGGCGGCTACAGCCCACAGATCGCCGAGGTCGAGGTCTACGGCGCGCCGCTGCCGGTCATCGCCTTCTTCAATACCAGCGCCGGGAACATCACCGCCACGGGAGCCCCCGATTTGCCGACCAGTGCGACGCTTTCCTGGAGTGTCTCGAACTACGACAGCCTTGAGATCACGCCCGGCATCGGCACGGTGACGGGGCCGGGAGGAAACCGCATGGTCACTCCCGCGACCACGACCACCTACACGCTCACGGCCACCAATGCCACGGGCACCCGATCGGCGACGGTCACCGTTGGGGTGGACGAGCCGGAGTTGGCTCCCGTATTGTCGGAATTCCTCAGTGATAACGGCCAGTCGATCGAGGACGAGGACGGGAGCAATCAGGACTGGATCGAAATCTACAATCCGAACAGCTTCAGTCTGAATGTCGAGGGTTTCCATCTGACAGATAGGGCGATCGATCCGACGATGTGGCGCTTTCCGGCGGTCTCCATTCCTTCGAACGGCTATCTGATTGTCTTCGCCTCGGGCAAGAACCGCGTGGATCCCGCCGGTCCCCTGCACACGAATTTCAGTCTCAGTCGTACCGGCGAGTATCTGGCGCTCGTCGCTCGCGACGGCTCCACGGTGCTGGGTCAGTTTCCGGCGGACTATCCCGCGACCGCGCTTTTCCCCCCGCAGGGCAGGGACATCAGTTACGGCGTCCCGGCCGGAGGGGGCGTGGGTTTCCTGAATCCCCCGACACCCGGAGCAGCGAACGGCACGGGTTACACCGGCTTCGTCGCCGATACGAAGTTCAGCGTGAACCGTGGCATTTACTCCTCGCCACAGTTCGTCGCGATCATGACCCTCACTCCCGGGGCGAGCATTCGTTATACCACGAATGGAAGCAACCCGACCGAAACGGCGGGGACCCTTTACACCGCTCCCGTCGCCGTCAGCGCGACGACGGTGTTGCGGGCCATCGCCTATAAGTCGGGATTCACACCCTCGAACGTTGATACGCACACGTATGTTTTTCCCGCCGATGTTGCTACGAGCGGAGTGATGAATCCAGCCATCATCCAGAATGCCACGTACGGGCCGCAGGTGACCGCGGCGCTCACCGATCTTCCCTCGATGTCGATCGTGACCCCATTGACGATCAACGGGAACACGGAAGTCGGTGCATCGCTCGAATTTATCCTGCCGGACGGAACACCGGGATTCCAGGAAGACTGCGGGGTGAAGAACTTCGGTGGGGCGTTCACCAACTTTCCGAAGAAGAGTTTCCGTCTCTATTTCCGCGGTGACTATGGCACTCCGAAACTGAAATACCCGCTCTTCCAGGATTTCGAGCGGGGAGGCATCGAGGCCGTGGAGGAGTTCGATCAACTCAATCTCCGCAGCGGATCGCATGACATGAAGCAGCGCGGGTTCTATCTTTCAAATCGTTTCACGGACGACACGATGCGCGACGCGGGCGACGTGAATCCGCACGGGCGCTATGTCCACTTATATCTCAATGGCACTTACTGGGGCCTCTATCACTTGCGAGAGCGGTGGCACGCCGCCATGTTGGCCCGCTATCTCGGAGGGAGCAAAGATGACTACGAGTCCATTAATGGCAATTACAACGTCGGCGGCTGGGCTGTGCCCGGGGAACCTTACGACGGCGACGGTTCGGCGTGGGAACGGGTGAAAACCCTCGGTGGGAATTACGCCGCCGTGCGCCCCTACCTCGATGTCCGGCACTATGTCGACTATATGCTCATGTTCATGTTTGGTAACTCTGAGGACGAGTACCGGACAACCGGCCCGATGGATGTCGGGAGTGGTCTGAAGTGGTTTCTCAACGACGCCGATGGTTTCACGAGGGCAATCGGCAATCGCACGGGACGCGGTGCGCCGGGACGGTTGAACGGCGACGGTCCGGGAAGTATTTTCAGCCTGCTCGTCACCGAGGGGCATCCCGATTTCAAGGTCTTGCTCGCAGATCGCATCCACTTCCTGTTCTTCAATGACGGTCCGATGACGCCCGCGAGGAACCTCGCTCGGATTCAGGAGCAGGTGACCGAAGTGCAGCGCCCGATGATTCCGGAAGTCGCCCGCTGGGGAGGTTCCGGAAGTCTTGATTCCTACCCGTCGCCCGCCAATTGGGAGAGCGCGAAGAATGCCTACATCAGCGGTGTGTTACCCGGCCAGACCGCCGCCGTCATCGGGTACTATCGCGGCGCGGGACTCTATCCGGCCACGGCGGCCCCCGTGCTGAACCAGCACGGGGGCAATGTTGCCAACGGTTTCCGTGTCACCCTCGAGGCGCCTGCGGGAACGATCTATTACACCGTCGACGGGCGTGATCCGCGTCTGCCGGGTGGAGCCGTCGCGCCCGGTGCCTCCGAGTATGACGACGGCACGGTTTCCCAGACGCTCGTCTCGCATGGGGCGGTGTGGAAGTTCCTCGATACCGGGGTCGATCTCGGTGCCAGTAATATCGTGGAGGGAGCCGCCGGGTATTCGTCGACGAACTGGAAGCACCCCGATTTCGA
>JAHEDC010000270.1 GCA_024641425.1 Verrucomicrobiales bacterium
ACCAGAAATAGCGTCAGCGAAAACCGGGCCGTGGAGTTGTGGTGCCATTGTACCTTTTCAAGTCTCGCTATCGAAAGAAAGTCCGGCCTAGTGTAGGACTCCGAGCCTCCGCCTTGGGAGCTCGCGATGATTTCTCCGTTTTAAGGGAGCATCCAATCCTCCGCCGCGAGATGGGTGATGGTGACGCGTTCCTCGCTGGTGGGGATGGCATCGAAGGAGAGGAAGGGAAAGAGGCGGATGGTGGTGCGGGCCGTCGACGACTGGGTGAGGAAACTGGTAGCGATCTTGCGTCCGAGTAAGGAATCCCGCTGCACGTAGGCAAGGATGCTCTGGGTAGACTCGGGTACGGTCAGGACGAGCGAGAGGTACTGATCGGGGTGCTCAAAGCCAGAAGTGTAGGTATCGGAGAGCGAAGCGATGGCTCGGAAGGGGAATTCGCCCGGAGGGCGGGTAAGAAGAAAGTTCCGCCAGTCCATCGGCTGGTAGGCGACGGAGGCCTGCCAATCGACGGTATAGGGTTCGATGGTGGCATCGACGATGAGGTGGGTGGGAATTGAATTCAGTTCGTCGAGCCCGGAGAAGAGTAAGAAGCGCTTTCCGGAATACTCGATGGACTCCTCGAAGAAGAGATACTTGAAGCCTGAAGGAAGAAGATCGTCTGCTTCGGCGAGCCATCTTTGCAAGAGTGGGGCGTTTGTGTCGGGATCACGCAGGAAAGGACGCTTTGCGGCGATGGTATCTGCGGCGAGGAAGGCGCGAAGAACCTTCTCGGCTTTCGGCGTGACGTCCGAGATTCTTTCGGCGTTGTCGGTGGCGACGGGATCTGCGGGCAGTCCCGTCTTGGCGGACGTGCCACCCCGCAAGGTGACGAACGCCGCCGCCGCGCCCCCGGCAAGTAGAACGCAAACCCCGAACGTAATCGAGGGATCGAGGGCACCATCCCGGACGAGCCAGCGGAGCCAGACGAAGCGGGAGCAGAAGCGGGCAGCGGAAGTGGGGACGGCGGTTTTGGGTTCGATCCGGGCGCTCCGCTCCCAGTTCTCGTGAAAGGACTCTCGTGCCGTGACCTCGAGGGATTTTCCCGATTCGCGAAGGGAGGGAAGGCGGCTAAGAGACGTCCCGGATTCCTCGTCCTCGATTTTCTCGGTATCTTCCGGATCGACGTGCCGGTGGCGCGCGCGGCTATAGCGGTGGAGGGATTCGGGGGGAATGCCGAAGCGGGCGGCCGCTGCCTCTAGGTCGATATTTCCACTCTCCAGGAGAGTGGTGGCAGCCTCCAGGATTTCGGCGGGAATGGCCCGGGGCAGGGAAGCGAAGGAGCCTGGAGTCTGTTCGGGAGTATCGGGCATCGCAATGTCTGGTGCACTAGCGGACGGATGTTTCCCGGATTCAGGGCTGCTCTAAGGAAGGCTCCTGCTGGAGAGCGTTCGGGGTTACAGGCGCCGCATCGGCCTGTTCCGTCGATCGAAATATCCACCCCAATTGAAGATAATCGTCGATAAGCACCTGATTCGAGGCTTTCGCGTCGGGAGCATAGCGGAGTCTCAGCGTCATATAGGCGGGGACGCCATTCTGGCGTTGCAGGTCGGTGGCAAGGCGGAGTCCGAACCCCGAAGCCAGCGCGTCGCGGCGGATGTAGCCGTAGAGATTATCGTCGCTATCCGGTTCGTGGAGGCGGAGGCACGCGTATTCCGCTTCGGTGAAACCATAATTGAAATAGTCGGCAAAGACGGCGTGGACGCGGAAGGTCTTGGGTTCCGTTGGCTGTTGTTCCTCGAATTCGTGAAAGGTCATGTCCGAATAAATGACGAAGGATTCCCAGTCGGCGAGGAAGCCGTCGGCGGTTTCCTCGATGGCGAGCTTCCGCTGGCCGTATGCTTCCGTAACCACTGGAACGAGGAAGAAGACGTCGGCTTCGGCGATGGTACTGAGATTGCCGATCTCCTCGTAGGGAATCGCGCCGTCGGATCCCCTCTTGCGGTCGTAGGCCTCCATGAGCGGTCGCACGCGTTCAGGATCGCGGACGAGGCGAAGGCGTTCTTCGGCGTTTTTGGCCTCCAGAAAGGCTTTGGCGAGTGGAAGGACTTGATTTTCGAGTTTCTCGGCGATCATGGAGATGTTCCTCTCGCCATCCTTGATGGGGCCCGGCATGGTGTGGGCTGGTGCGGAAGCTGGATTCCCGGCAGGGTTCTTGTTTCCGTTCGCGTCTCGGATGATGTTGACCAACAGGGTCGCCATCACGAGGGCGAGGGTGGCGATTCCGATGTATTTCAGATAGCGGCGAAAAGGCGGCGGAGGTGCCTCTCCGGGCACGGAGGCGTCCTCTTCGGCGTCCTCATCCCATGCGACGAGGCTTTGTTTCCGTGCCCGTCCGACGAGCGGTGCCCGTGAAGGCTCCGGGGCATTGGAGTCGGGGATGAACCGGGGATCCTGAGTAGTGGCAAGGCGCTCCAGATGGTCGAGTCTGGGCCCGGCTCCGTCCTCATGGACGGGTGCCTTGACCGTGTTCGCGTTCGGGACGATGAGTTGCGCGACATCGTATTCGGTTTTCGACCGGCTCGGGGGGATGACGAAGGCCTCGCCGGGAGCCCGAAGAGGCGCAAATTCCTGACCGGCCGTCTTCGCGGCGATATTTCTCGGAGCTTCCGCCTTGACGGGCATATCGCGCACTTTGCGAGGGCCTTGCGGGGAAGGCGGTGGCTTTGCGTCGGATTGCCTCGGGGGGATCGCCGAGGTGGCGGCAGGCACGAGTGCCGCCGGTTGTTCGCCGTCTTTCTTTTCCCAGGGAATGGAGAGGAGTTCCCCGCAATGAGGGCAATTGACGGCGTGCCCCGCATCGTCTCCGCTGACTCTGAACAATTGCTTGCAAGGAACGCACCGCAGGAGCATCCAGTCATCAGTGGATAGTACTTCGGGAGAATCGGGCAAAGTCTGGGGCGAGCCTTGGGGTGAAAATCGTTGGATCGGAGGGAGAATGATGGCGCAGGAGCGAGCGCCGGTCAATCCGGACTGGGAACAGCGATCGGAGGGGGGCGCCGCAGCGAAATAACGGCCTTGCTCTCCCCGATGGCGACTGGATTGACCGGGGTCGCGCGGCGGATTTCCTCCGTGCCCTCACCCTCGACGGGGGCGTCCTTGAAGATGGCTTGGACAGAGTGATAGGGATCGACGTTCCCGATCAGAGTGGGGCCGAGGAGTTCGACGGGCTGTGCGTCGGAGATGGGAAGGATGGGTGCGAGGGATGTTTGATCGATCCTTCCAGCACCGTTGTCCCGCACACCGGTGCTTGCGAACGGTTCCTCGGCGGAGCGGTCGACCGCTTCGGAATGGTAGGTGCAATATTGGTCGAAGGCAGTGCCCTTGCGGATAATTTCCCGATAGGTGCTACGGACATAGCGGGGAGGATTCCCGTCCTGCTGTTCGTAGCATTTGTCCGTGGCCCGGAGCCCGGATTTCCGGCAGATTTCGAGGGTCGAGGCCTTTTCCGGTGGCCGGATTTCCTCGGAGGGGAACGATTTCTGCGCGGCATTCATCGTATCGACCCAGACGGGCAGGACATGTTCGCGGCTGAAGGCGCCAAAGTAAACAGGAACACGGGGCTTGTCAAAGCCGGCCCAGACGCCGCAGGTGATCCGGTTGTTGTATCCGACGAACCAGAGATCCGTGAAGTTGTAAGCGGTGCCGGTCTTTCCAGCGGCGTATTTGTCCTGAAGCCCGAAGTGACCGAAGGCGTCCTTTCCGGTGCCGCGGGAGAGGACTTCGGTGAGGCAGCTATGGACTTGGTAGGCGGAAATCTCGTCGATGACCCGCACCGGGTTTTTCGTCGGATCGGGCGGGGAATAAACGAGCTTTCCGTCATTGTCGCGGATGGCAGTGATGATGTGGAGGCCTTCCGGGCGTTGGCCCCCGTTGGGGAAGATCGTGTAGGCTTTGACGAGGGCGGCGAGGGAGACAACGTTGTTGCCCAGGTAAGTGCTGTTCAACTCTTCCATCTGCCGTTCGCCCATTCCGGCCTCGGTGGCCACCTGGATGGTCTCATCAAGGCCTGTTTGCATGCCCATCCGGACGGTGGCGGAGTTCTTGGACATGACAAGGGCCTCCCGCGCGGGAATGCTGCCCTCGAATTTCGGCTTGCTGTCCTCGGTTCCCCATTCGCCCAGGACTCCGGTCGCGCCCCCGATCCCGACGCGCGTGTTGTCGATGTAATCGTCCTCGACCGTCGAGCCCGGGAAATAGCCTTTCTCGAAGGCGGCGGCGAACACGAAGGGCGTGAAAGCCGTGCCGGCCGGACGATAGGCCTGGGTGGCGCGGTTGAATTCGGTGTCCTTGTAGTCCCGGCCCCCCACCATTGCGATGATGGCCCCGGTCTGGTTGTCGATCATGAGGAGAGCACCCTGGAGATAGTTCGGGGTCGAGGTCACCTCGGTTTCGGCCCTGTTCGTCGGCGAAAGCGGATCGGAGACCGGATCCTCCACGGCGTCCCGGTGCGTTTCCTTGAAATGGGCGTAAGTCTCGTGCCCGGCTTTCGCGAAGAGCTTGTTGTCCTCGGTAAGCTTCAGTTGCCGGAGGAGGGCTTCGCGGGCGGTATCCTGGATATCGACGTCGATCGTGGTATAGACCTTGAACCCCCCGCTGGCCGCGTTCTCGAATCCAAGTTCATCGATGACTTTCTGCGCGATGAACTGGTTCACATAGTCGAGCCCCTTGCGGGAGCGCTTTACCTCAAGCGGTAGCTTCTGGTATTTCTCGCAGTCTGCCTCGGAAATCGATTTCTCGGCGAGCATGCGTCGGAGGACATAATTACGGGATTTCGTTGCTTCGACCGGATCGTTGAGCGGGGAGAGCCGGTTCGGACTCTTGATCAGACCACAGATCGTGGCCGATTCGGGGATGTCGAGCTCGTCGATGCCTTTTCCAAAGTAGCCGAGGGCGGCGGCATTGGCTCCGTAGAAACCGCTACCGAAGTAGATACGGTTCAGATAGAACTCAAGGATCTGGGCCTTGGAAAAACGCTTCTCGATGCGCCGGGCCAGGCAGGCTTCCGTGAGTTTACGCTGGATCGAGCGCTCCTGGAGTTTGAAGGAATTTCGCGCGAGCTGCTGGGTGATCGTGCTCGCGCCCTGGGTGACGCCCCCTGCTTTCAGGTTGAGGATGACGGCCCGGATGATGCCGGTATAATCGACTCCCTCGTGCTCGAAGAAGCGCGAGTCCTCGGCGGCAGTGAGGGCTTGAATGAAGTGGAGGGGAATCGAGTCGATGGAGGCGGGGCGCCGGTTCTGGATGTCGATCTGCTGGAATTCCTTCCCGTTCCGGTCATAGATGATACTGGGTACCATGAGATCGTTGATCCGCTCCAGATCGTAGGTAGCCGCGATCTTGACATGCGGCTTGAGCATGAAATAGAACGTGATGCCCCCCGCGATCGCGAGGAGAAGGCAGAAGCCAAGACCGATGACAACGAATTTGAGCGGGATGATGCCGAGAATGCGCCTGCTGCGTTGGATCCTTTTGGGTTTGCGGGCCATGGAAAAGCGGTCGAGGAGAGGGGCTGGGGGTAATTTTGAAGAACTCCTAGCTTAAGCCCAATATGGACGTGAGAGCAAGTTCAGTGCAATCGAATCCCTTCCTTCTGGAGGCTCTGCGAACGGAAATCCGGGCAGCGGGGGGACGGGGCATTCCTTTTGCTACGTTCATGGCCCGGGTTCTCTATCATCCTGAATGGGGTTATTACGCGGGCGGTGCCGCGAGGGTGGGGCGTGCGGGCGATTTTTTCACCAGCGTGAGCGTGGGCGACTGCTTCGGGATTCTCCTTGCCCGGCATGTGACCGAGGTCATGGGGCTGCTGCCGGGGGACGGGGCTTTCCATATCGTCGAGCAAGGGGCGAACGACGGGAGGCTGGCCCGCGATATTCTGGTCCATCTCCGGTTGCTCCTTCCGGAGGAGGATTTCGCACGAATACGCTACGCGATCATCGAACCGTTTCCGCGCCTCCGCAAGCGGCAGCGGGCGACTCTTAAGGAGAAATTCGGGTCACAGGTGGTGCATTTCGCCGGAATCGAGGGCGTGGCCGGGAAGTGCGAGAGAGGCCTTTTCCTTTCGAACGAGTTGCTTGATGCCTTTCCCGTGCACCGCGTCGTCTTCGAAACCGAGCGTTGGCGGGAGATCCATGTGGTCGAGAAGGAGGATGGCTTCGGGGAATCGGCGGGCGACCTCTCCGATCCCCGGCTGACGGCGGCCTTGAAAGGGCTTTCCGTGGCGGAAGGCTATCGGACGGAAATCTGTCTGGCCGCAAGCGAATGGATGCGGGAAGCGGCTTCGATTTTCGGGCGAGGGTTGGTGACGGTGATCGATTACGGGCTTGTCGAGGAAGCCTATTTTTCCCCGGAGCGGAACGAGGGGACCCTGCGGGGCTATCGTGAGCACCGGCTCGTCGAGGATCTGTACGATGGCATCGGGGAGACGGATCTGACCGCGCATGTGAATTTTTCGCACCTGGCCCGTTCCGCGCGGGCGAGTGGATTGGACGTGCTGGGCTTCTGCGAGCAGGGACGCTTCCTCGTCGGGCAGGCCGCGGACTGGATGGGAGAGATCGAGGCGGCCGGGGCGCCTGATGCACGCACGGCGAGTCTGATTCGGCAATTCCAGACCCTGATCCATCCGGGGATGATGGGGAGGGCGTTCCAGATTCTCACGTTCGGAAAGAACGTGGGGACGGATGCCGCGCGTCGGCTTACGGGATTCCAGCACGCGGGGGAGGGCGCGGCCGGGCTGGGATAATCAAGCGTCGCTTTTCAGGAGTCCGGAGTGCTCCATCCAGGATTTCAGGAGATCGGGCCAGGCCTTGGTGTCCTCGAAACGGTCGAGGCCGACACCGTGTGGGCCCGCGCGGAAGAGGTGGAGTTCACCGGGGACGCCGGCTTTCCGGAGGGCGGAGTAAAAGAGCAAGCTGTTTTCGGCCGGCACCGCCGCATCCTCGCCTGTGTGAAAGAGAAAGGTTGGAGGTGTTTCGGCGGTGACGCGGGTCTCCAGTGACATGCGGTCAATGGCCTCCGCAGTGGGATTCGCGCCGAGCAGGTTGTTCCGGGACCCGCTGTGGGTGGTTCCGTCCTTCATCGAAATCACGGGATAGGCGAGGATAAGGAAATCGGGGCGCGAGGATTGCTGGTCGACCGGATCCTCGGCCTCCGGCTGACCGGCTTCGAAGTGAACGCCGGACGACGCGGCGAGATGCCCGCCGGCGGAGAAACCCATGACACCGATGCGTTTCGGGGAAATCCCGAGCGCCGCCGCGTTGGCGCGCAAGTGGCGCACCGCTCGCCGGACGTCCTGGAGCATGGCGGGATCGTGGTAGCGTGGAGCAAGACGGTAGCGGAGGACGGCGGCGGAAACACCGAAGCGGTTGAACCAGCGGGCAACGTCGTTTCCCTCGTAGCTCATCATGAGTCCTCCATAGCCCCCACCGGGGCAGATGACGACGCAGGCTCCGGTCGACGACGCAGGATCCGCACGGTGGATGAAGAGCGCGGGCTGATCCGCCTCCTCGGAGCCGACGGCCCCCGGAGCGCCGGCAGGCCAGAGAAGCGTAGGCGCCGGCTCTTCCCCGGAAGAACCCGCCAGCGAAACCAATACGAGCAGTAGCGAGAGGCGAATCATCGAATGACCGAATGAACCCGTCAACGACTCACGCCTTCTTTTCCTCCCCTTCCGCGGGCGCGGCGGGCGCGGGTTCCTTCCAGCCGAGGTTGACCTCCACCTCCGGAAGCGCCTGCTCAAGCTTCTTCGCCCCTTCCTCGGTCACACCGGTTTGCCAGAGATAGACTTTCTTGAGGTTCTTGAGGTTCGCGAGTTGGGCAAGACCGGCATCGGTGACCTTCGTGCCGTAGAGATTCAGGTATTCCAGGTTCGTCAATTTGCCGATCTCCGCGAGCGCGGCATCGGTGACCGCCGTATTTTCAAGATGAAGCCGGGTAAGGGCACCGAGTTTCCCGACCTCTGCCATTCCCGCGTCGGACACCTGTGTTTTCGCAAGATCGAGCCACTGGAGCTGGGGTGCCGTAGGAGCGAGTTGCTTCAGTTGCTCGTCGCCGAAGCTTTTCGAGACATTGATCGCGTTCGCGGCGAGGAAGGTCGTATCCTGAGCGAGCGGCATGATGAGGACACCCGTATTCGCGATGCCCTCGAGGAGGGCCGGGTCGGCCGCCGGGGGCTGGGCCACCTTCGGGGCGGCAGTCTCCGGGGCCCCTACCTCGGCAAGGACAAGTGTTCCAAGAGCGGCCTTGATGTCGTCCGGAGGGCTGAGATCGGCGATCTTCTTGTCGAAGGCTGCCCCTTGGTCGATCCACCAGCCGATAATGAGTTTCTCCTCGGGAGTGAGGCGCGGCTTATCCTCCGGGGGCATAACGTCCTCGTCGTCGTCAGGAAGCTGAATGCGCTGGAAGAGCGGGCTGTCATCCTTTTTGCCTGCGGCAATGACTTCACCATCGCCGCCACCCTTCTGGATCTCTTCGGGCGTGTGCAGGCGGAGTTTGCCCTTGCTCTTTTTCTCGCCGTGGCAGCTGTCGCAGCGGTCCGCGAGGATCGGCCGAATGACATCCTGGTAAATGGAAGCGGTCGCGGGATCGACCTTCGTGCCCTCGGCTGCGGCCTGCGTGGCCAAAGGAAAAAGGACGGCGGCGGAGATGATCGCGTGAAGGGAGAAGGTGTTTCGGGTCATGGTA
>JAHEDC010000702.1 GCA_024641425.1 Verrucomicrobiales bacterium
GCCCGCCGTGAATCGGAAAAGCGTGTCGGCCCCGGGCCGGGTGAGCGTGCGTCTCGATGCCTTTCTGGCCCGCGCGCTGGAGGAGGATCCGGAGGCGCGTTTCGGGTCGGCGGCGGCGATGAAGGCGGAACTCGAAGACGTGATCCGCCATCAGGAGCTCATGACCGGCGGTGTCCTTCCGAAGCGGAAGGAAACGCGAGGAGGCGCGGGCGCGGTGGCACGCCTTGCGGGACGCTTTGCCTGGCTCTGCGTCCTCGCCTTGCTCGGGACGGTGGCGTATCTCGGCATGCAGAAGTGGAAGGACGGCGGGTTCGCGACCAAGCCCGCCGCGCGGGGGGAGCCGGGTGTCCGGCGCTTTGCGAACCGCGAGGGGAGGGGATTCGAAGGGGAAGCACTCTCCCATTTTGGCCCTGTTATCCGCATTCGGGACCGGGAGGGGAAAGTCTGGCCGCTGCCGATCACGACGCTATCGGAGGAGGACCAGGTCTGGGTACGCGAATGGCAGCGGAAGCACGCGGCGACGCCGGGCGACGGCGATGTCACCCTCGAAGCGCGCCGCCCCGTCGGCGCGGCATTGCAGCGGGTGCGCGACACGCGTTACGAGATCACTGTTGGTAACGCGACGGAGACCCCCTTGCCGGGTCTGGTGCTTGAATACCGCTTCTTTTTCGAAGACGCCAAACTCCGGAATGTCGGCGGTCGAGTGCCCCTGCCTCCGATGGCGCCCGGGGCGACGAAAGTCGTCGGAACGGCACCCATTGAGAAGCCCGGCCCGAACTCTCGGACGAAAGACGAGAAGCCCGACGTGAAGCCGATACTACTCGGCGTGTGGGCACGGGTCTCGCATGGAGGCCGCGTGATCGCGGAATACAAGGATGGTGGTTTGCGGGTGGCGGACTGGAACGCGGGTGGAAGGCCCTGAGCGGGATCCCTTTGCGTTTCGACCGGTGACGGATTACTCTCCGCGATGCCTGCCCCCGAGAGCCTGGCCACGCCCCTGCTGGACGTGCGCGACCTCCGCATCCGCTTCCGCGGGGACGACACACCGGACGTGGTGGCGGTGAAGGGAATCTCGTTCTCGATGGCGAAGGGGGAGACGCTCGCGATGGTGGGGGAAAGCGGGAGCGGGAAAAGCGTCACGGCGCTGGCCCTCGCCCGCCTCCTGCCCGAACCGCCCGCCGTCATCGACAGCGGAAAGATGCTGCTCGACGGGCAGGATGTTCTGAAGATGAGCCGCCGCGAACTGCGCGGGGTGCGGGGCGCGCGCATCGCCTACATTTTCCAGGAGCCCTCGGCCTCGCTCAATCCCGTCTTCTCGATCCGCAACCAACTGGCCGAAGTCCTGCGTCTGCATCGACCGGACGTCTCGCGCGCCGCGCTTGGGGACGAGATCGTGCATTGGCTGGAGTTGGTCGGCATCGCCGATCCGGGGAAACGGCTCGACGCCTACCCGCACGAATTGTCGGGCGGAATGCAACAGCGGGTCATGATCGCGATGGCCCTCTGTGGGCGACCGGATCTCGTCGTCGCGGACGAACCGACCACGGCGCTCGATGTGACGATCCAGGCGCAGATTCTCGCGTTGCTGGCCGAGCTCAAGGCCAAGCTCGGCATGGCGATCCTGCTCATCACGCATAATTTCGGGATCATCGGCGGGCTGGCGGACCGGGTCGCGGTGATGTACCGGGGCGATCTCGTGGAATGCGGCGATGCGACACAGGTGCTGCGCTTCCCGGCGCATCCCTACACGCGCGCCCTTATGGACTGCATCCCCCGCCTTGGCGAACGTCGCCGCCGACTCCGCACCATCGAGGAGTCGATGGCGGGCGTTGAAGACTGATCGCGAAAGTCTCCGGTCGGGGGCCGGTGAAGGGCGAGGTTCTCCCGTTTCGGCAAACGAGGGCCGGAATGTGATGCACGGAATGGACCCGATAAATGCCTTGTTTGATGGTTCAAAATAGGATATTCAAGAATCGTCCGTAAATGGAAGGGATTGCATCAGGTCACACCTTAGGGGGCAACTTCCCCAAGTGAAAAACAACAGAATGTCGGATTCTCTGTAATCGGGCGGAACAGAAAACAGAAATCATGATCGAACGGAAAACCTCACGTTTCTCCGCTGTCGCGCAGCTATCTCTCGTTGCTTTGGCGCATGGGTTGGTCTCAGCGACGGCTTTCGCTCAACTCATTCCCTTTGGCTCGAACTGGCGTTATCTTGACAACGGATCCAATCAAGGAACCGCCTGGAAGGCTCCGTCGTTCAATGACGCTGCGTGGAGCGCGGGCCCGGCCCAACTCGGCTACGGCGATGGAGGAGAAGCCACCGTCGTGGGCTACGGCGGCAACGCGTCCCAAAAGTACGTCACCACCTACTTCCGCCACA
>JAHEDC010000271.1 GCA_024641425.1 Verrucomicrobiales bacterium
GGCTCCTTCCGCCAGCGTGCTGAAACGGTCGCCGCTGCCGCATCGATGAAGCCGCGCCCCGCGTCCCAGTTTGCTTCCGGAGTGAGTCCGTACCAATCGTTTTTCAAGAATGCGTAGAGGTCGGGTGAGGTGACTTTTCTGCCTGAAACGTCCCAGAGTTTCGCGCTTCCATCGGCGCCGCCACTGGCGAGAATCTGGCCGCCGGGTCCATAGGTGAGGCGGGTTACGGCTCCCTGGTGGCCGGTAAGAGTGGCTTCGAGTGCGAGCGATTTGCCCGAGACCGACCAGAGTTTGATCAGCCCATCATCCCCGCCACTGGCGAGCTGCGCTCCATCGGCGCGGAAGGCAATCGCCCTGACGATGCCTTGATGCCTCAGCTGTGGGGGGATCTCTCCGAGGGGCGCCGCTTTTAGCGTATCCCAAAGGGTGACTCCTCCCGTCGCCCTTCCGGTTGCCATTTCAAAACCGCTCGTTGATACCGCCACGCAAGTGGTTTCCGCCGCATCGTTCGCCCATTTCAAAAAGGCATCCCGGTCGCGCTCATCCATTTTGGCGGCTTGTCCCGCCGCGAGGTCGATCCAAGTGCAGGACAGTGCCAAATCCTCGGGGAAAACCACCTGAGGGGCGGCGTTGGGGAAGGTCGCGGCGATGAAGGCGTTTTCGGGGCTATAGGTGAGGTTGGTGGCTCCGATAGTGTGTCCGGTTTCGATCCTTCGGGGAGAGCCTGCGGCATCCTGCCAAAGCAGGATCGAACCATCGTCGCCCGCACCCGCAAGGAGTTCGCCGGCCGGGCTCCACACGATCGCATGGATTGACGGAGCCTTGGAAGAATCGGGATAGATCAATGCCGCCTCGAATCCGGCGGCCTTCAGATTCCACCGAAAAAGCCCTTCCTCCGCTGCGATGACAAGCACTTCGCCCCATGGGTCGACAGCCAGATCATAGATCTTCGATGATTGCGGCAATAAGGAATTCATTCCAGTTTCGAGATCGAAGAGGCGCACCCCCTCCGCGCTTCCGATGGCCAGCCACTTGCCGCTGGGATCCAGCACCATGGCCGTAACCGGAGCCTCGGGCTGATTCCCGCTGCTCCAAAAAGGCAGGTAGGCTGGCCTGCCTGTAATCCAGTCACGTGCGCGTCGGTAGTCGACAGGATCGCGCTTTTCTGTAATGAGCTGCGGGAGATCATTCAGATTTCCGACCGGCCGGCCCAGACCGTCGAATCCGATGGCACGCGCCGCATAGAGCAGGGTATCCGGATAGCGATGTCCCTCTTTTTCGGCCACCTGCGCGCGCAGCATCCAGCCAAGCCCTTCGTTATACTGCGCGGCTTCCTTTTCGCTCTCCGCCCGAATGGCAAAGACGACGCTCACGACCGTGCCGACCACCAGGGCTGCCACTACAGCGGCGCCTGCCGCGAAGGCGGCCCGATTCCGCCCCACGAATTTTCCCATCTTGTAGCCGATCCCCGGAGGTCCGGCCAGTACTGGTTGCTGGTCGAGGAAGCGTTGGACATCGAGGGCGAATCCGCTCGCGGTCTCGTAGCGGCGCGCCCGATCCTTTTCGAGCGCCTTCATGACAATCCAGTCCAGATCCCGGGAGAGTTCGCCCGTTAGCTTGCGATTTTGCGGATTCCTTGTTCCGGGCGTTGAAACCGATTTCGCCTGGCTGCGGAGGGCACTGATGCGGGTGCTCGGTTTCGGCGGTGTTTCCTCGCGGATCAGGCGTTGGATCTCGCCATAGGCGGCGCTGCGCAGTTTCTCGCCATCGAGTGGGGGAGTCCCGGTGAGCAGTTCGTAAAGGAGGACTCCAAGCGAGTAAATATCGCTGCGGGTGTCCACGTCCAAGGCGTTCAGTTCGGCCTGCTCCGGACTCATGTACTGCGGCGTGCCCATCATCCGCCCGAGCTGGGTGAAGAGCGTCTTGTCAGTCAGCTCCGCGGTAATCGCCTTTGCGATCCCGAAGTCGATGACCTTGATGACCGGTTTGCCGTCGTGGGGCGAAACGAGGATGTTCGACGGCTTGAGGTCGCGGTGGATGATGCCTTTCTGGTGGGCGTGCTGCACGGCGGCGCACACGTCCATGAACAGCGTCAGACGCGCTTTGGTTTCGAGCTCTAGGTCGGCGCAGTAGGTGGTGATCGGAATCCCCTTGACGAGCTCCATGACGAAGTAGGGGCGGCCGCGGTCGGTGGTGCCGGCGTCGTGCACCTTCGCGATGTTCGGGTGATCCATCATCGCCAGCGCCTGGCGCTCGGCCTCGAAGCGGGCGATGACCTCCTTCGAATCCATGCCCGCCTTGATGACCTTGAGCGCGACGCGGCGCTTCACGGGCTCGGACTGTTCGGCCATCCAGACGGTGCCGAAGCCGCCCTCGCCGATCTGCTGGAGGAGCTTGTAGCGGCCGATCGTGGTGCCGGCCTGTTCGAGGGAGTCGGACGCGTCGTGCGGAGAGGATTCGGAATCGGAGGGAAGGGTGTCGGCCTCGGCGGAACTGGAGTCGGGATCGTCGAGGGCTGCGCCGAGGAGGCAGCGGGGGCAGAGACCGCCCTCGATGCTCGCGGGAAGGGAAGCGCCGCAGCCTTCGCAGGATCCGGGGGTGTTTGGATTCATGGGATTCCGAATCGGACTTCAGGAGAGATTCACCAGAAAGTGGCCCTGATGGTCAATGGCTTGAGGGCGGATCAGTAAGGACTACCCATGTTCATGATGCCGGTTGTGGTGGTGATCGGTTCACGAGCGGGTGGGTTACTCTGCTTGATGGCTTCCCTTCTGACGATGATCTCGCTCACGCCCTCGACGCCGCCTTTCGGAGCGAAAAAGCGTTTTCCGTCCCGGGAGTCCTCGAACCACTCGCCGTCCGTGCGCGAGGCCGATTCGGGATAATCGGTGGGGATGTAGGTGGCGGGTTCATCGCCGACGCGCTTCCAGAATCCTCCCCGGTTCCACTCGGATTCCGGATCCGGATGCCGTTTCTCGCGTTGGACGCGCGCATACTCGACGAGATCGAGATTTGCGGAGCAGGCATTGGAAGCGAGGAGCGCGACGCAAAGAGCCGGAATTCTGCAGGAGGTGGAAAGGACAAGAAGGGTATGGCGTAGGTTCATGGTGGTGGTGGGTGGATTTCCGCGCGGAGGGGCCGCGCTCCTTTCTAGATCCGGAAGCGCGGGAAAAGGTTACCGGTGCCGGGATGATCTCCGAAGCCTCTCCGACCGAATGCGTTGCGGGGGGACGATGACGACGATCTCGCCTGTAACCTTCGGCCATGGATGCCGATGTAGAGGGTAGGCCGCAATGCCTGCGGCTGGAAAACCAACTCCACCTACGATGAAAAATACAAACAGAACCGTACCTTTCTCAGGAATCGCCGTAGCCGCCACTCTTCTCATGACACTCTGCAATTGCGCCTCGACAAAGCAGCGTGGAATCACCGCCTCGGCTGCCGCGTCGGCTCCAGCCACACCGGCCTTGACGAACTGGCATCAGGTAAGCCAGTCGCCTCCGACCTTTTACCCGGTGGGTGTGTCGGCGGATGCGCCGACCGCCTTTGATAGTGGCGAGTGGGTTTATGCGGGCGGGAATGGAGAGCGCTGGTTCATTCCGCGGAAACTCGATACTTCCACGCGCGCGCTCCTTCGGGAGGACGCGCTCGCGAGGCGTTCCGGAAAACAATTGAACGGGATGGCCCTGGACAACGCTTCGGCTTTGGGCATGGAGGCGGCGAAAGATACCCTCCTGATGGCCGGGGCCATTATCTTGGCGATGGCAAGCCATCCCTAAACGTGGACAAGATTCACGATCCTTCGTTCGTTTATTGCTGCTCGTCCTCGATCCTTTTGACAATCCGTTCCAGATACCCGGACTCCCACTCCTTCCTTTGCTCCGCTTCCTTCAGGGGATGGGCAGCGTTCCCCTCCTCGGGATCCACGTAGCGGGCCTCGCCAGCGATTTTCCCGACGAGCACCGCGACGGAGGGATCTCCGGGGCCGCTTTTCCGGATCACGCCGGTCAGTTGCGCTTCCTTTTCGAGAAGAGAATCGATCACGGGAGACATCGCGGCGAGATGGGCTTTGGAGGCCTCCGCGAGATCTGATTTGCACAGGGCACCGAGCACGCTGCGGGCTTCCCCGAAGCGCCCGGAGTCCCGAAGCCATATGGGGAGGCTATCCTCGTTCTCCACCAGATCCGGATCGAGTTCGATGGCGCGCCGATAGAACGCGACGGCGTCTTCGTATTTGCCGAGATCTGTGAAACAATATGCAAGGTTGTGGTGTGATATCGGGTCTTCGGGATCGAGTTCGATGGCGCGCCGATAGGACGTGACGGCGTCTTCGAACTTGCCTTGCGCTTGGAGGCAATCTGCGAGGGCTCGGTGAATTACCGCGTCTTCGGGATCGAGTTTGATGGCGCGCCGAAAGGACGCGACGGCGTCTTCGAACTTGTGCTGTTTCGAAAGAGTACCGCCCAGAAGAGAATGTGCAGTCGAATTCGTCGGATCCCGGTCGATCTTACTTTGAAATAGCGCGACCGCCTCGGCAAGCCTGCCTTCGTCCATGAGTTCGAAACCCCGGCTTAACCAGCTGACTTCGATAAAAATGATGAGGCGCAAGCCACCGTCATGGGGTTCACTAAACATACGGATATTCTCCACCAGGCCACTTTCATAGAGCCTTCGGATATCCTCATCGATGACATCGGATTCCAGCTTTCTGCCGACTTTGGTCTTCACAAGGGCGAGAATCTTTTCCTTCTCAATGCGCGCTTCACCGAAAAATTGAACGTCGATGTCGGTGACCCTTTCACTTTCGGGGCCTACGACCGCCGCGTCCTCGGGGGCCGCTTTCGGCTCCGGGGACTTGGTCGCCTTTTCCTTCCACCGCTGCGCTTCCGCTTCGTCGCGCTCGACGCCGTGGCCGGTGCGGTAGAGTTCGGAAAGGCGGAGCATCGCCCGCCGCTCTCCGCCTTCCGCCGCCTTCTCGTAGTGGGCGACGGCGGGTTTCATTCCCGGAACAGGCCCCAGTCCCTGCTCGGCGTAGGCCCCCAGGATGTAGAGGTGTTCGGCGCTTCCCTCACCGACTTTCCGGAGTACGAGTTCGAGGCTCAGTGGCTCCTCTTCCTCTTCTTCCGCACTCCCTGGAATCCCGGTTTCACCTCCGGAAACGAGAGGCTCCACGATGCTGAAAAGGCCATCGACGACAGGATTTTGCAGCGCCTTATTCGGCTTCTCGTCCGCAAGTTCCGGCACCGGAACATTTTCATCAGGCTCCTCGAAGATTTCGATCTGCGCCCTTTTCCTCAGCAACGCCAGTTCCCGGTCGATCAGGGCGTAGACCCGTGCGAGCGCTTCGACGTCCTTGAACGGCTTCGCCTTGCCCTGCCTTCGGGCGTCGGGGATCAGTACCAGGTGGAAATAATCCTGTCCTTTGATCCTCGTTTCGAGAACATCACTCAGACTCTTTTCAGGGACGCTCTCGATCGCCTTGGCGAGGGCGGGAACGAATCCCGAGGCGTTAACCCAACCAAGGGATTGTCCTCCTTCCTTTTTAAAGGCTTTCACCATCGCGTCCATGTCCTTCGCCTGTTTCACACGTTGCAGGATCGCTTCCGCTTTCTTCCGCTCCGCCGCCTCGAACGTCATCTTGTGGACAAGTGTCTCAGGCCCGGCGCCGAATTGGGCCGCATGGCTCTCGTAATACTCCCTTACTTTTGAATCTTCGATTTTCCCCGCTTCGATCAAAGCTCTGAGGTGAGCATTTGCGGCCATTTCGACCCCGTTCCACCATTGGAACTGTTCCTTCGTAAGTCCCTGCGCAGCAATTTGCTCCCACCCATCCGCTCCCATGGAATTGGCGACGGCGTTCGCCATTTGCTCCATGCTCGCCGGAGTCGCGGATTGTCCTTCGTTCCACAATTCCTGTGCGAAAAGAAGCATTGCCACACTCTTCTCGACGCGATTGTCGCCCATCGGTGGCGGAGCCTGACTTCCCACGCTCTCATTCAACCGGATGACTCCGCGAAAGACCGGATGGCCGTTGACCGTGGCCGCCACGAGGCGCGCATCGACTTTGGGAACGAGTTCCTCCGTCAGATTGCTCACGGCTTCTGCCATCACTTCCCCGAGAACTTTCTCCCAGAGGGAATCCATGATCGGGGAGAGGGCGTCGGCGGTGGTCTGGGGATTGATCTCCCGGATCTGCGCTGCGAGCGCCTTGAGGGTGGCGCGGATATCGGGTGGATCCGCCGGAGTGAAGGCGTCAATTTGTTCCTCCGTCAATGAGCGGAAGGCGCCGAGCAGTTTCCAGCCGGCTCCCTCGTCCTTGGCGCTTCCGCGCAAGGCGAGGCGCCAATCCTTCGCAAAGGCCTCCGGATTGAGTTCCTCTTTCGCCTTCGCGGCAAAGCGGGCGGCGGCGGGGTGCCTGGCCCGCTGGAGCAAGCGGGCGCAAATCACGGCCCCAAAGGGCCCCATCGCTTCATCCTCGAGTAGCGTTTCGATGGTCTGGTTCAGATAGAAGGGCTTCCCGTCGAGGTAGAAAAGCATTTCCCGTGTGACCAGATCCGGCCAGGTGCCCGGCTCGATGTATTCCGCGATCAGATCGTAAAGTCCGAAACCGAGGAGGAAAGACAGGGTGCCGCCCGCCTGCATCTTCGCGTTCATGTCTTCGGTATCGATGGGGATGGTGAATGGTTGCTCCGGGGTAGCCTTCGCTTCGTTGGTGAAGGATTCGAACACATCGCCCAGTGCGTTTGCCAGTGGCGTCCACCTTCCGGCGCGCTTCGCGGCTTCCCGGGACATCGCTGCATTGAATTCCTCGCCATCGAATTCCTCGTCCAGCATCAGTTTCCCCAGCTCGGCCAGATAGCCCACCGCCATGAAGGGGAGGGAGAGGGGATGCTTTCCCTCCATCCAGTTGGGGATATCCCGCGACAATTCCTGCGTTTCCTTCCGCATCCGCGTGACAGCACCCACTTCCGTCTTTCCGGTAAGGATTCCCGAACCTTCCTCATAGCGTAACGAGATCAAACGCCCGCTCTGCTCCTCGATACGCACTACTAAGCCATCCCAATCCAGGACCATTTCCCCCCCTTCGAATCGCGGAAGCTGACCTTCGAAGTACCAACTTCCGCTCGCGGCCAGCAGACGTGTGGGATCGATCCCAACCGCAACGTTTGGGGTCGAAAATTCCTCGATTCCGTCTTTCCGGGTCGTGGTTGCCCCGAAATTGATCGTGGACATCCGAAACGAATAAGGATCTTCGGGGACGGGAGCGAAGATCGTGAAATAGGCCGTGAGTTGAAGACCGCCGATGGGGAATGCAGCGCGGAAGGCCGATTCGACATTCGTGCGGATCAGCAACTCCGCCTCGTGACCCCATTCACCCGTCGCCCGGATGCGATGTCCGCTGCCGTCCGCGGAGAACGCGATCCCTCCGGATCCCACGGCGAATTCCGCTGCCATGGGTCCGGAATCCGAATCACCACTGACGTTGAACACGAAGTCTTCTTCCGCACCGGCCCTGGTATTGAACCAGGTCGCGAAACGGAGGAGCACCTCTTGTTCGCGCGTCAGCGGCTGCGAAAGGGGCGGGGCTTCCCAATGCTCCGCAACGTGAACAAGAAGATCGATTTTGCTGGAATCCGCCTCGGCCCGCATCGCAGTCACTTCCCAACCGAGGAAGCGCCCGCTCTCGAAGAGTTGGCGCTTTATCCGTTCCATGAACTCCCCCTTCAATGCCATCCCTTCCTTCAGGCCGAGATAGTCCAGCAATTCCGCTTTGGAATGGACCCGGTTTCCGACCACGCGGAGCCGTCCGATGCGCGCGGACGGGCCCTCCTCGCTCACCTCGATTTCCACGTCCAAGATGCCCGGTTCCGTTTGCGGCACCCACTTTACCTCGACCTTGGGAAAGAAGTAGCCCTCCGCCGCATAGGACGAAAGAAAGGCATTCTTGATCGCAGATAAATACGAGTCCTGGTAAGGGACCCAATCGCCCTTCGTCCAGATCCCCTTCGCGGAGGGTGTTGATGGCCCCATCCAGTCCATGTTGAACTCAGCGAGCGGATTTTTTTCCTTCTCCTTGGTCTCCTTCTCGTCCGGCAATCTCCCGGGAAAGAATTCCCTGATCGCTTCCCGCGCGGTGGCTTCCGGAAGATGCTTGTTTTTCGCGATGGTCAGATAGGCGCTCTCGGCACGGCCGGGCAATTCCGCCGTCTCGTCCTTTTCCAGGATCAGATCGTCCAGCAGTTTCTCCGTGCTGAGGACCTTTGCCCCGTGAATGCGGATCTCGCCTTTCCTGAAGCGGGACCCTTCCACGATCCGGGCGACGACGGCATCGTCCGCCTCGGCCCACTCCACTTCCACCGTGACATCCGGAAAGCCCGATTCCCGGTATCCAAGGACGAGGCAGCGCTGCAGTTTCGTGAGGTATTCATCGAAATCCGCGCTCGGGTGTGAAGCGAGGACATAGGCGTTCGAACGGGCCAGGGCGGAATGGATCTCCGGCGGCGTGATCAACTTCGCGCCCTCGAAGCGGATCGTGCGCGGACTGCTGAAACGTCCGACGTGGCGCGGCCGGACGGGTTTTCCCTGTTCCCGGGCCGCCTGTTCCCAGCCCTCGCGCAGTTTGACGATGTCGGCCTGCTGTTCGGGATGAAGCTCCTGCATCAGTTCCGCCGCTTCCTTCAGGGCGACCTCGGCTTCCG
>JAHEDC010000272.1 GCA_024641425.1 Verrucomicrobiales bacterium
CACGCTGTGCGAGCGCGCCGGGCTGGAAACGCCGGAATCCGTGCAGTTCCGGAGCCTCAACCGCGTCCTCGACGATGCTGCCGCGCCCCATCGGGAGCACCTTTATTTCGCCTTCATGGCGTGGCAGCGCGCCATCCGCGACGCGCGGCACAAGCTGATCGAATACTGCGTCGGGAACACCCGGCACACACAGTTGTTTGATCTGGCGGCTGATCCGGACGAGCTCGTGAATCTCGCGGGCGACGCCGGACATCGGGAAACGCTTGCCGCCCTTCGCGCCCTGCTGGCGACCGAGCGCAAGCGTCTCAACGATGGCGACACCCCGTTTCCGTTCTCCGACAAGCTGGGCAAGGATTTCTGGGGGATCTACGAGTCCACGCCGGAATCCGAGACGCCCTGATCCGCCGCCTGATCTGGCGGAGGGCGGCTGCTGGCGGTGAGGTCACTTTGCCGCGAAGCAGCGAATCAGCACGGCGGCGAGGCTGCAGCCGACGAGATTGGAGACCAGATCCCAGCCGGTGTTCTCGTAGCCGCCGACGTTCGTGCTCGGGAGGTTGAGGGTGGCGAAGAACTCGACGACTTCGTTGAGCGCGCCGAACCCCATGCCGGCCGCGGCGCAGAGGACGAGCAGACCGGTCGTTGGCGAGACCTTGCCATGGCCACCCTTCACGAGCCCCGCCGAGAGCGCCTGCCAGCAGAGCCAGGTCACGATCCCGAAGCCGAAGGCGTGGGTGAGCTGATCGTATTTGAGGTATTTCGGGATGAGCCACAGGCTGTAGAGGACGCGGTTCGGACCCTCGACGGGGAGGCCCTCGGCGATCGGCACCAGGCCGCCGGCCATGTGGAGGAAGCCCCACGCGGAGAGACACCAGAGGAGGCCGCTGCTCAGTCCGACCTTCGCGTTCACCGCAAAAATGGACCCGAAAAGCACGAGCATGATGACGATGTAGAATACGAATTCCCTGTTCCCGCCAACGAAGGCGAGGATTGCCGCGAGCGCGATATAGCCGAGAGTGACGAGCACCACGGAAAGGGGGGGACTTGTAGTCGGTCGGGGCATGGCACCCGCAGTGTAGCGGTTCGCGGGAGGCCGCACAAGCGGGCGCTGAAATGCGCGATTGCTTCGGACCCGTCGCCGGGTTCTGCTGTCGTCCATGGCTTCCCTATCCCGCAGATCCCCCTGGCTGACCCGCACCGTCGGCACCGAGTCTTTCGAACTCCTCGATCTCAAGCATCCCGACGTCGAGGCGCGGATCCTCGGGGAAATGGATGCCGGGATCGACGTCTACTACGACCGCCGCTGGGGGGCGACGGAGATCTTCACCCGCTGGTTCCTGGAGCATCCGGAGGTCGTGCAAGGCAAGCGCGTGCTCGCCCTGGGCGTCGGGATCGGGCTGGAAACGCTCGCCTTGGGACGGCTCTGCGGGCACCTTTACGTTAACGATCTCGCGCCGGTCTCGCTCGACCTCTGCGCCGAACAGCTTGAACGCAACGGCCTCCGGAATTTCACGAAAATGCCCGGCCCGATGGAGGACTTGGCCCTGCCCGAGGTCGATCTCGCCGTCGCGTGTTTCCTCATCTACGAGGACGTGACCCGCGCCGCGGTGTCCGCCTTCGTGGAAAAATTCCCCGGCGAAATCCTCGTCGCGAATGGCCCGCTCCCTGCTTTCAAGGCATGGCTCGCCGCTCTGCCCCGCCCTTACGAGACGCTTTTCCACGTGGACTCCGCCCACGCCCTCCGGCTTCCGGCGCTCTGAAAATTCCAGTAAATATCGCGCGACAAATCCTTAACCTTTCTTAAGTTGTCGGATGGGCACCCCGCGCTTTGGTTGCGAAATGACCAACATCGCGCCGCCGCTCTCCTTCGGAGCGGGCTTCCAAACGGCCCCCGGATTTCTTCCGCGCCAGCACCGCTGTGCCCATTCACCGACAACGAATAACCAGTAACCACGCACCCATGATCCATCCTGATCCCGAGTCGCCCGTCCTTCTCTCCACCAATGGCCGTTCGATCACGCCGGGCCAGGCGGAAATGTTCCAGATGCCGGGCGCGAACGGTGAGCGTCTCCGGAACGGACGGGCGAAGCCGAAGCCGCTCGACGGGCTCAAGGCCCCGTCGCCGGTGGGCAAGAATTTCGTCCTCGATACCAACGTGCTCCTCCATGACCCGGAATGCCTGCGTCGATTCGCCGACAACCATGTCTGCATCCCGCTCGAGGTGCTCGGCGAACTCGACCGATTCAAGGGGGAACAGACCGAGCGCGGCGCGAATGCCCGCGCCGTCCACCGCACGCTCGCCGAGTTGTTCTCCGCCCATCCGGAGGATTCCGCGCGCGGCATTCCAACCCAGGACGGCGGCTCGATCCGGCTTGTCACCTGCAGCGCGAGCGACCGCCGCGTGGCCACCGCCCGCGAGCGCCTCGCCCTTGTCCTCGCCGACAGCGACAAGCCCGACCACCGGATCCTCCTCTGCGCCCGTGTCCTTGGAAAAGTGAACCCGGCGCCCGTGGTGCTGGTCACGAAGGACCTCAATCTCCGCCTCAAGGCCCTTGCCCTTGGGATTCCCTGCGAAGACTACGCGAGCGACAAGGTCGGCGAGGACGCGACCGGCGAGCGGCGCCTCCGGGTTGTCGAGGTCGCCGCGAACGAACTCCAGCGCTTTGCCAGCAGTGGCACCCTCTCGCTCGAGGGCCGGGTGCCCGCCGAACTCGCACGGAACGAATACGTTCTTCTCGAGACCGGGGAGCATCGCCGCATGCCTGCCCGCCACACCGGCAAAGGCACCTTCATCCGGCTCCGCCTTCCCGAGTCGATCCGCATCCAGAAAGGCACGCCGATCCGTCCGCTCAACGTCGGCCAGCAATGCTTTCTCGACGCGCTCCTTGATCCGACGATCTCGCTGGTTACCTGCTACGGCCAGGCCGGGACAGGCAAGACCCTTCTCGCCGTCGCCTCCGCGCTGCACCTCACCCTGGCCGGCGACTACGCGGGCGTGACCGTGAGTCGTCCCGTCATTCCGCTCGGCGATACCCTCGGCTTCCTTCCCGGTAGCCTCGACGAGAAATTGAGCCCATGGCTGAAGCCGATCTTCGACGCCCTTGAATTCATCCTCAGCCAGCCGCCCGCGCCCGAGCAGGCCGGCAAGCGCCCGCAGACGCCGAAGCCGAAAGGCAAGGCCAAGCGCCCGTCCCGTCCCGCCGAGCCTCCGACCCTCGCCCGCGGCCCGGTTCCGAAGCCCTACCAACGCTTCCTCGACACCGGGCTCGTCGAGATCGAGGCCCTCTGTTACATCCGCGGCCGTTCGATCCCGAAGCGCTTCTTCATCCTCGACGAGGCGCAGCAGCTCACGCCGCTCGAAGCGAAAACGATCGTCACCCGGATGGCCCAGGGCTCGAAATTGATCCTCGTAGGCGACCCCGCCCAGATCGACAATCCCTATGTCGACCGACGCAGCAACGGCCTTGTCTATACGAGAGAGAAACTCAAGAACCAGCCCTGTGCCGCCCACGTCACGCTGGAACGCGGCGAACGCAGTCCGCTGGCCGAGGCGGGTGCGCGGCTGATGTGAGGGCGTGATATTCCGGTGGCGAAGTCCACAGCGTGTGCGCCTCAGGCGCAATGCGGGCTGAGAGGGGGCGGAATTCGAGGATTGCAATGTGGAGTGGGAAACCCTAGGCTCGGACTATGTCGAGAGTGCCGTGGCGTCCTTTCTTGGTCTTGGGTCTGTGGCGACTGCGCGGGAAGAAGCCGGTGCGGAGAGGAAATGAGATGGCGGCGGAATTCCAACAAGGCAGGTCGCCGCGTCCGGAAGGGTGGTTGCGGTGCGCGCGCGTCGGGTTCCTTGAAATCGCGGCAGCGGGACTTATCCTGGGTTTCACTTTGCTGAACGCTTGCGGATCCGCGGAGAGCGGGGGTCGAACGCCGGGCGGGACTGCCACGCATCTGCACGGGGATCTCATGCTGCCGCTCCTCCTGTCGGCGGCCTTCGTGGTCGGAATGGCTCTGGCAGCGTGGTGGGTCTCGCGACGCGCGGCATCCCGGCAGACAAAGTCCATGGGCAAGCTCGCGGAGGCGACCCGCCGTATGGCATTGGGTGAAGCCGTCGGCGATGTTCCTGTCGAGGGCAACGATGCGCTGGGAAGGCTCACGGCTTCCTTCAACCGAATGCGCGCTTGCATCGCGGAAGCCGAGAGCGGTCTGCGGCAAAGGGATGCCGAATCGCGCCTGATCATCGAATCCTCACCCAGCGGGATGATCGTGACCAATCGGGAGGGAATCATCGTCATGCTCAACCAACGGGCCGCCCAGCTGTTCGCCTACCGAAAGGAGGAATTGCTGGGCCAACGGATCGAGATCCTTGTGCCGGAAGTCTTGCGGGAGAGTCACCTTGCCTTGCGTGAGGATTATCAGAAAAACCCCTCGGCCCGCATGATGGGCGAAGGACGGCGTCTTTCCGGGCAACGGAAGGACGGCACGCTTGTTCCGCTCGAAATCGGGTTGCATCCTGTTCCGAGCGAGAAGGGATTCCGCATCCTCGTCGGCATCATTGATCTCACGGAGCGGGCACGGGTCGAAAACCTGCTGGAGCGGCAGGCGACGGAGGCAAGCCTGCTCCACCGATCCCTTGCGCTCGCCTCGGATAGCACCGGCTTCGAGGATGCCCTCCAGCGCTGCGTCGACGAAGTGTGCCAGCATCTCGGCTGGCCGGTCGGGCATGTTTATCTCCCCACGGAGGACGCGCGCTCACTGGAGTCGACGCCGATCTGGCACTTCGGCCAGGAAGGCGACTATGAGGAATTCCGACGCGTGACGGAGGAAACCGCGTTCTTGCCGGGGATGGGTCTTTGCGGACGGATCTTCGCATCCTCCGAGCCCCATTGGATTGAGGATGTGCTTCGCGACAGGAATTTCCAGCGGGCGACCCTCTGCTCGAAAATGCCCTTCAAGACCGCGTTCGGCTTTCCGATTCAGATTCGAAACAAGACCGTCGCCGTGCTCGAGTTCTTCAGCGAGGAGAAGCGGGAGCGGGACGAGAAGCTCCTTATCCTGGCCGGTCATGTCGGGAATCAGGTCGGTCGGGTGCTTGAACGACAACTGGCGGAGCAGGAGCTCCGCCGCGCCAAGGAGGTGGCCGAGGAGGCAAGCGAGGGACTCGGGCCCTTCTTCCGGGTCTCCCTCGATATGCTGTGCATCGCCGGAATGGACGGCTTCTTCAAGAAGATCAATCCGGCTTTCGGGGAAACGCTCGGCTACTCCGAGGAGGAGCTTCTCGGGAAGCCCTTCCTCGACTTCGTGCATGAGGAAGACCGCGCCAAGACGATCGGGGCCGTCGAGCAACTGGGTTCCGGGAAAATGCTCGCGAATTTCGAAAACCGCTATCGGCATCGCGACGGACACTATCTTTGGATCGAATGGAACTCCGCGCCCGATCCCGACAGCGGACGGCTTTTTGCGGCCGCGCGGGACATCACGCACCGCAAGAACAGCGAGGAAGCCCTGCGGGTGGCAAAGAGGGCGGCGGAGGCCGCGAGCAAGGCGAAAAGCGAGTTCCTTGCCAACATGAGCCATGAGATCCGCACGCCGATGAACGGCATCATCGGCATGACCGAGCTCCTTCTGGGAACCAGTCTGAAAAAGGAACAGCGGGAGTATCTTCAACTGGTCAGCCAGTCGGCGGATTCGCTCCTCACCGTCATCAATGACATTCTGGATTTCTCCAAGATCGAGGCGGGAAAACTCGCACTGGAGGAACACGACTTCGAGCTGCGCGACGCCATCGGGGACACCCTTCAGTCCCTGGGAATCCGGGCCGCCGAGAAGGAGCTGGAACTCGCCTATCGGGTGGGGGCGAATGTGCCGGATTCCCTCATCGGCGATGTGGGACGGCTTCGCCAAGTTCTCGTGAACCTTGTCGGGAACGCCTTCAAGTTCACCCCGCGGGGAGAAGTCGTCGTCGAAGTCCGGCTGGAGTCACGGAACGCGAGCGAGGCCTTGCTCCATTTCCTCGTCACCGATACCGGCATCGGGATCCGCGAGGAAAAGCAGCAGGCGATTTTCGAGTCCTTTACCCAAGCGGAAAGCTCGACCACGCGCACCTACGGGGGCACCGGTCTTGGGTTGGCGATTTCGAGGCAACTCGTGGGTCTCATGCGGGGCAGGATCTGGCTGGAAAGCGAAGTCGGAAAGGGAAGCACCTTTCACTTCACGGCGCGCTTTGGTCTTGGGTCGGAGTGCCCCGAGACCCTGGGGCTTGCGCCGGAAGCACTCGAGGGAATCCCGGTTCTTGTCGTCGATGACAACGACACGAACCGGCGCATTCTCAAGGAAATGCTCGCCCATTGGGAAATGGATCCCCACCTCGCTCCGGATGGCGAGCAGGCGCTGCGGATGCTTCGGGAGGCCTCGAAGTCCGCGCGTCCGTTCCCGCTGATCCTGCTCGACGTGATGATGCCGGAAATGGATGGCATGGAGGTCGCCCGATGCCTTCAGGAGGAATATGGAAAGCGGTCGCCGAAGATCCTCGCCCTCTCCTCCGCGGGGTATTCGGTGCCGAAAAAGAAACTGGCACTGCTCGGGATCGACCGCATGCTGACGAAGCCCGTCAAGCAATCCGACCTTTTCGAAGCGATGACCCGCCTTTTCGGTGCCGCTCGTCGCGAGGAGAAGCGTCGACCCGAAACGGCGAGCGTCTCGCGCGGTTCCATGGCTCCGATGAAACTCCTGTTGGCCGAGGATGGTCGGGTCAACCAGATGGTGGCGGTCAGGATGCTCGAGGATGGGGGCCATTCGGTGGTGGTGGCGAACAACGGGCGCGAGGCGCTGGAATCATTCGAAAGCGAGTCGTTCGATGCCATCCTGATGGACGTGCAGATGCCCGAGATGGATGGCTTGCACGCCACCCGGAGGATCCGGGAGAAGGAGTCGGGGACCGGTGCCCGTGTTCCGATCATCGCGATGACGGCGAACGCGATGAAGGGCGACCGCGAAAAGTGTCTCGAAGCCGGCATGGACGACTACGTGGCCAAGCCCGTGCGCTCCACCCAGCTTTTCGACACACTGGAGAAATACGTTGTCTCCTCCCCCGCGACGCGGGTCGAGAGCCTGGACACACCGGGCGTGGCCGCGGCCGGGCTTTCCTCCGTCTCGGAAATCCCGATCTTCGATCCGGTCGCGTTCCGTCGGAATTTCAAGGACGTCGCGTTGATGCGCGAACTGATCGCGATCTTCCCGGAGGAGGTTTCGGAATGGCAGGCCAAGGCGCAGTCCGCTCTCGAGGTCGGGGACAAGGAGTCGCTGCAGCACGCGGTGCATTCGCTCAAGGGCCTCGTCGGGAATTACTGCGCCGCCCCGGCCCTTCAGCTCGCGACCCGTCTCGATGCCGCGGTCCGGGAAGGCGATTTCCCGGAATCGAGGCGGCTTCTCGGAGATATGACGGGAGAAATGCTCCGTCTCCGGAAGGCTCTCGAGAACATGGCACTCCCGTGACCCGAAAGGATGCGCGTGAACGGCCCGGGAAAAGTGCCGTTCGATCCTGCGGTCTGTCCGTTTCCGTGCCCTGCCGCCGCCCCTCCCGCCCCCATGCGGCTCCCGCTTTCGCCCGCGCGGCGATCGGTGGAAGAACCTTGGGGAACCCTCCGGAAGGGCCGCCGGAATCTTCCCGATCCGAGAAGGCCACGCTTGATCCGTGCGCGTCGATGCGGTGTAGTATCCGCCTGAGCAATACAGCCAAACCATGATGCCCTTCAAGACTTCCCACTTCTTTGCCGCCCTCACGTTCATGCTGTTTCCGGTGACGATCCTTCACGCCGGGGAGAAAATGAAAGCCCTCATCGTCGACGGGCAGAACAACCACGAGGTCTGGCCGAAATCGACGATCATGATGAGGAAGTACCTCGAAGGCACCGGGATGTTCGAGGTCGAGATCGCGCGGACGCGGTTCGTGTGGAAGGCGGAGCGGGAGAAGGCGTTCCTTCCGCTGGCCGGGGTGGGGGAGTCGGAGGCCCTGCCGGAGCCCAAGACGGATCCCGCGTTCGCTCCCGATTTCACTCAGTACGATTTGGTTGTGAGCAATTTCGGCTGGAAGGCGGCGGGTTGGCCCGAGAAGACACGAAAGGCTTTCGAAACTTACATGGCGGAAGGCGGCGGTTTGGTCGTTGTCCACGCGGCCGACAACAGTTGGCCCGACTGGCCGGAGTTCAACAAGATGATCGGGCTGGGCGGCTGGGGCGACCGGAACGCGAAGGACGGGCCGTATGTCTACTACAATGCGGCCGGCGAGCTGGTGCGCGATCCGAGCCCGGGTGGCTGCGGCAAGCATGGACCGCAAAATGAATTCAAGATCACGATGCGGAACAGCGCGCATCCGATCAGCAAGGGGATGCCGGATTTCTGGATGCACTCGAAGGACGAGTGCTATTCCACTCTGCGCGGACCGGCCGAGAACATGACCGTGCTGGCCACGGCCTGCGATTCCCCGGAGTTGCAGAAAGCCGGAAGAAACGAGCCCATGCTCATGGTCATCGACTACCACAAGGGCCGCGTTTTCCACACGACCCTCGGACACGACACCGACGCCCTCGAGGGCGTCGGCTTCATCGTGACTTTCCTCCGGGGCGCGGAGTGGGCCGCGACCGGCAAGGTTACCCAGGCGATTCCGCAGGATTTTCCGGGTGCGGACAAACCGTC
>JAHEDC010000273.1 GCA_024641425.1 Verrucomicrobiales bacterium
CCGTTGAGTTGGATCTTCTGTCCGTCGATCTCGATCTTGATATCCGGCACCGAGGAAGGTGATTTGGGGGAGGTGCCCTCTCCGGAAACGGCGCGGGGCTCGAGTCCGAAGTCGGGGTCCTGGTCGTCGGCGAAAGTCAAGTGACCGGGAGCCAGGGCGAAGGCGCTGGCAACGAGGAGGGAGTGTTTCAGAATGGATTTCATGGTTCGTTCGTTTGTTGGGTCTGTTCTTATGGATGGGATGGGAAAGCTAGAGGCCGCGGTAGTCGAGACGCAGCTGGCTGAGGGGAATGACGACTACGCGGCCTTCGAGATTGGTGCGGACGTAGCGGGTGAGCAGGGAGGCCTCATAACCGGTCGAGGCGAGGCGGGCGTTTGCTTCTCGGACCAGGGTGGCGGACGGCACGGGGTATTCGAGGGCGGAATCGACCGTGGTGGCCGGAGCCGTGGCCGCAACGGTGTCTCGGCTATCCTGCGGGCGGGAGAGCCAGCCGAGGAGGAAGCAACCGAGGGCGACGCAGGCGGCGGCAAGCCAGGCGCCCTTCGCCGCGAAGGGGCGCACGTGGGATTCCTCGAAGGTCGCTTCCCTGAGAATGTCGCGTTCGACGAGGGCGAGGGCGAGGGTGCGCCAGTTCTCGGGATGTTCGCCATCGATATTCCGGAGAAGGCTTGCCCGTTCCTCGAAGGCGAGGCGACCGAGGGCCAATTGCTGGATTTGTTCCTGGAGGGAATCTTCGGGTATCATGGCGGTGGTGGGGTGGGAAAGAAGGTGGAGAGGCGGACGCGCATATTCTCCCGGGCCTTGGTGAGCCGGTATTCGAGGGACTTCAACGTGATGCCCTTGCGCGAAGCGATCTGTTCGCACGAGCGGCCCTCGCCGTACTTGGAGACGAGCAGTTCGCGCTCTTCCAACGGAAGTGTCGCGAGGGCCTCGCGCACCGATTCAAGGCGATCGACGCCCAACACCCAGTCGTAAGGGGAAGAAACGTGGGATTGGTGCGCGTTCGCGACTTCGGAAAGCAGGCGCTGCTGCCGCCCGACGCGCCGCCAGTGGTCCTGCACCTTGTGCCGGGCGACTCCCTTCAACCAGGGAAGTACCTTTTCGGGCGCTTCCGGCCTGTTCTCGCTCCGCAGTGCGGCGAGGGCAACCTCCTGGAGCACATCGTCCAGTCCTTCCTCCCCGCCCAATTCCCGCCGAACCCACTGGCGCAACGCCCCCGCGTGTTCGCTCACCTGCGTCGGCCAATCAAGGGCGACGAGGTCGGCGGGCTGGGTGTGAGGCGGGTGGTCGAGCATGCGGTTCCCTAGCATAGTCGCCGCGCGGGGAGGTTTTCCCTGAAAAAAAATTGAGTTATCCCCTCGAGGAGATCGAGCCGTGCCGGCTATTCCGAAGGAACTGCCGCCAGTGACTGGAATGCGGCCCACCGCTGCCCCTTTTCGACATTCCCGCGGGAAAACGTGAATTGATACCCGTGGAAACCGATTCCGAAGTTGTACGACACACGGACGGTCACCGTTTCCGGATTTGGGGACTTAAGGACGATTGCCCTTGGCTTTAGCTCTTTCGACAGTCCGCCTTCCTCGGGCTTTCCAACGAGGCCGAAACTGAAGGCACCGATCAGAAGATGCACGAGCGGGGAGGTGGCGTGATGTTTAAATTTCCTGCAATGCCTCTTTCGCATCCCCGAAGCCGTCGGGATGAACGTCGAACTTGTCCATGAGCGATAGAAAAAGACGGCACATCTGGCGCTCGGGCTGTTCCTTGTAGTCAAGGACGCGCCCGCCCTGAACGCGCCCGCCGCCCCCGCCGAGGACGACGACGGGGAGCTGGGAGGCGTCGTGGTTGCCGGTGAGCATGCTGGAGCAGTAGACGAGGAGGGTATTGTCGAGGGCGGTGCGCTCGCCTTCCTGGATGGCGTCGAGCTTGCCCGCGATATAGGCCAACTGCTGGATAAAGAATTGGTTCACCTTCAGCCAATCCGCCGTGTCGCTGTGGGAGAGGAGGTGGTGGATCATATAATCCACGCCGAGATTGGGAAAGCGGAGCGAGCTGTGGTCGTTGTTGAGCTTCAGCGTGCAGAGGCGGGTGCTGTCGGTCTGGAAACCGAGGACGAGGATGTCGGCCATGAGCTTCATGTGCTCGCCGATGTCCTGGGGGATGCCGTCGGCGGGACGCGGGATGTTGGGCACGGTAAGGGTCGGACGCCAGCCCTGGAGTTCGCCGCGCTGGCCGGCGTGTTCGATGCGCGTTTCGACCTCGCGGACGGAGTCGAGGTATTCGTCCAGCTTCTGCTGGTCGCGGGTGCTGATGCCGCCGCGCAGGGATTTGGCGTCGGCGAGGACGGCGTCGAGCACGCTCTGGTCGGCCTTGGTCACCTCGTCCTTGAAGAGGCGGTCGAAAGCGAGGGCGGGGTAGATTTCGAGCGGGGTCGGGGTCGTCGGCGAACTCCACGAGATGTGCGAGCTATAGAGCATCGAGTAGTTCTTGTGGACGGACGGGTTCGACTTCTCGCAGCCGAGGACGAGGCTCGGCACCTTGGTCTCGCGTCCGTAGGTGCGGGCGAGGAATTGGTCGACGCTCGTGCCGCTGCGGATCTCCCCGCCGGAGGCGAGGGGTGCGCCGGAGAGGAGGTTGCCGGTCTGCGAGCTGTGGATATTCCCCTTCAACGCCTCGGCGTTGTAGAGGCCCTTGATGAAGAGCATTTTCTCCCGGTAATCGGAGAGGGGCTCGAGCACCTTTCCGAGTTCCATCTCTTTCCCCTCGCCCTTCGCCCACCATTCGGTGGAGTGGAAGCCGTTGCCCGAGAAAAGGACACCGAGCCGGACGGGGGCCTCGCTGGCGGGCTTCGATTTCCCGGTTTCGTCGCCCCAGACAGGGAGCGATTCCATCCACGGGAGCGCCATGGTAACTCCAGCGCCACGAAGGAACGTTCGGCGGGAAAATCGATGGGTGGGCCCGGTCTTCATTGGAAGGAACCTTAGCAGGCTGCGGGGGGCACAACCACTGGAATTTCTCGCCGGAATCGAGTGCTTTCCCGGGATGGCGCCTGCCGGCGCCAACGACGCTTCTTCCGCTGAAGTCACAAGGATTTCCCTGGCTACGGAACGTAGCCGGATGAGGGGAACTACTCGATCAAGCCGCGTCCGGTTGAGAATGGGAAGGTATCGTTTTGTTCTTGTTGTTAATTATAAATATGGTATCTCAGGTGAATAAATTTTGTAAATAAAGGGAGGAAATATCATTTCTACTTCAGTTTCTCCCAAAGTTCTGTGCTCCTCCCACAGATCCCTTCCTTTTTAGTATGGCGTTCCGAGAACGGACTGGCGTTGGCGCCCCGTCGACTTGCCGCGTGTGCCTGCTTGCCCTCGCGTGGGGCGGCGGCGCGCTTCGTGCCGATGACACATCGGTCTATGCCGTTCTGGTGACCGCAACCGTGGAGGAATCTCCGGCCAGGATTACGCTGCATTGGGATCAGGATCCGGATCCGAACGCGAACCCGAGCTATTCGATCTCCCGAAAGGCGGTTGGGGATACCGGTTGGGGGAGTGCGATAAATCTCGGTAACGCGCTGGTTTACAATGATACGGGCGTGACGGTGGGAAGCGCGTATGAATACCAGATCGAGAAAACGACGACACTGGGTTACACGGGATACGGTTACATCTACACCGGTATTCGGGCGACCACGGTCCCGGACCGTCGGGGCAAGATCGTCCTGTTGGTGGACAATACCTTCACGACGAGCCTTGCTCCGGAGCTGGCCCGATTGGAAGAGGATCTGAGGGGGGACGGTTGGACTTTGATCCGGCACGATGTCCTGCGAGACGACGAATCCACGGACACGGAACAGGAGTACATTGGACTGGGCAGTCCCGCGAACCAGGCGAACGCGCGCGCGATTCGGGACCTGGTCATCGCGGACTTCCAGGCGGATCCGGGCAACGTGAAAGCGGTGCTGCTGTTCGGGCGTGTCCCGATTTTCCGTTCGGGAAATACGAATGTCGACGAGCACTTGGCTCGTCCCATGCCTGCGGACGGATTCTACGGGGAAATGGACGGGACCTGGACGACCGCAACGGAGAGCCTCCCCTCGGATGTGGACCTCCAGGTTGGCCGCATCGACCTCTCCCGCATGCCGGGCAAGGCGGTCTTCAACGGCCCTTCCACGTTCCCCAGCGAACTGGAGCTGCTCAGGCAGTATTTGAACAAGGACCACAATTTCCGCCATGGGCGGATCGCCGTGCAGCGCCGCGCCATCGTGGGAGAGGGGTTCGGCGCGCGGAACGGAGAAGCCTTTGGCGCGAGTGGTTGGCGCAATTTCGCCCCCTTCTTCGGAAGCGCGCAAATCACCCGGGCACCGATCAACACGACTCCCGGAAGCTGGCAGGAACTCGTCTGTGATACCGCCAATGCGGGCACCACCTATCTGTGGGCGGAAGGTGACGGCGCCGGCAGTCCGACCACCGCGGGTGCCCTCGGAACGCACGGGCAGTACCTGGATGTTTGGACGCGGGATCTGGTCGGCATTGACGAGAGTGGAAACGAGACGCCGGACATCAAGGCGGTGTTCACGCTGCTCTTCGGAAGCTTCATGGGGGAGTGGGATCGGACGGACAACCTGCTGCGGAGCGTGCTGGCCTCCCGGACGATGGGTCTGACCGCATCGTGGTCCGGTCGCCCCCATCACTATTACCAGCACATGGGACTGGGCGAGACCGTGGGTTACGGCATGCGGCTGAGCATGAACAACGACAATACGCTCTACAAAACGCAGATTCAGGACGGCGCCCGGGGGATCCACATCGCGCTTATGGGGGATCCGACGCTGCGCATGCACCCGGTGAAGCCGGTTGCGGCACTGACGGTTTCCGGAACGAGCGCCTTGGTCTTGAACTGGGCCGCATCGGACGACTCGGGCTTGCTGGGTTACAATGTCTATCGGTCGGCGAGTGCGACCGGACCGTTTGTTCGGCTCAACGCGTCGCCGGTCACGGGAACGGCGTTTTCGGACGCTCCGCCGCAGGGAACGTATACCTATATGGTGCGTGCGGTGAAATTGGAATCGGGGAGCGGGACTTATCTCAACATGAGCCAGGGGTTGTTCATTACCGCCCCTTCGCTCGGCGGAGGAACGGTCAACCTGGCGCCTAGCGTCAGCGCGGGGCCTGATCGAACCACCAGTTTTCCGTTCCTCGTTACGCTGCAGGGTCTCGTGAGTGACGACGGGATTCCGAACGCGTCGGTCGCGGTTGGCTGGAGCAAGGTAAGCGGTCCTGGATCGGTCTATTTCGCGAATGTCATTTCCGCGGCGACAGTGGTGGGTTTCTCTGAGCCCGGAACGTACGTCCTTCGGCTGACGGGGAACGATGGTTCCCTCGAATCGAGCGATGACGTCGTCGTGACCCTGAATTCACCGGTTGTCAATCAGGCGCCGGTGGTAAACGCCGGAGAGGATCAAACCATAATCCTTCCCGCCCTGGCCAGTCTCATGGGAACGGTGGGCGACGACGGGGTGCCGAATGCGACCACCGCAAATGCCTGGAGCAAGACCAGCGGGCCCGGCACGGTCCAGTTCGCGGACGTCACTTCTCCGGTGACGGTGGTGAGTTTTTCGGAACCGGGAACCTATATTCTTCGGCTGACCGGTAACGATGGCTCGATGGTGTCGAGCGACGAGGTGCTTTTCACGGTGGTCGCGCCTACGGGCAATCAGGCACCGGTTGTCGATGCGGGAGCGGACCAGACCATTGGCTTTCCCGAGTTGGCCATCCTCGCTGGTACGGTGAGCGACGATGGCTTTCCCAATCCGCCGGCGTCGACCACCAGTCATTGGACGATGGTGGGCGGTCCAGGCCCGGTGGTCTTCGGGAATTCCTCGGCCAGCGGCACGACAGCGGGCTTTTCAAACCCCGGTGTCTATACCTTGCGCCTCACCGTGGACGACGGAGCCTTGATGGCCGCCGATGAGATCGTCGTGACCGTGAATCCGGCTTCCGGAAATGGCGACGAGTATGCCGTCGATGCCAGCACTATCGCCCTTTACCACTTCAACGGGGATTACACGGACTCCAGCGGAAACGGCTATCATCTGAGTGCTGCAGGGGGCGTTTCCCGGAGCAGCGCCAACTTGAGCTGGATGAGCTCCCCGGTCGGTGAGGTCGCGCGTCTGTCCGCTCTCGGCGATCAACTCACGGTCCATATTCCCGATGACGTGATCCTGGGCTCCTCCAGCGCCGAGATATCCCTTGAAGCGAGGATCTTTGTCCGGGCCTACCAGACCGACGAAGCAACGCCGAACGCGGCGATTCTCCAGCTCGTTCAGGACTACGACGCCCAACTGACGCTGCGGGATTCACGATATCATAGTCCGACGGGACCGAAGCTGTTCGGGCCGGTCGAGGCGGTGGTTGTCGAGAGCTCGGAATGGAACGCCGTGACGATGAATGCGTGGCACCGGTTGTTGATCACTTTGGATGCGACGAACATCGTGACCTGCTATCTCGATGGAATCCAGATCGGAGAGAGCATCGTCGCGCCCACGAATCGCCAACGCGTGGGGGATTGGACTCTGGTTATCGGTAACTTCGATGGGGATGTTGATGAGGTTCGTCTCAGCAACGGGGTGCGAAGCCCCGGTGCGGGTTCTCCCCCCGTGTCTTTTGGCATCTGGCAGACGCGGGTCTTCACCGAGAATCAACGGGCGGACGCTCTCGTCAGTGGGCCGGAGGCTGATCCGGACAGGGATGGCCTCACAAATGTTCTTGAATACGCTCTTGCCCTCGACCCTCTCAGGGAATCGAGCAGCGGGATCGTGTTCTCCACCGAGACCCTCGAAGGGAAAGCGTATCTCCGCTTCGCATACTCGCGCCCGGCGAATCCGATCGACTTGTCCTACGAGCCTCAGGTGTCGGCGGATCTACGGGTTTGGACCGATGATGTCGTCGAGATCGGCCGGACCTCTACCGCGAAACTGACGGAAGCGGTGACGGTAAGGGACGCCCTTTCGACCGACGACGCGCCGCGGCGTTTCCTCCGGTTGAATATCCACTGGGCCGGGCCGAATTAATCGGGAAGGGGCGCCAATTCCGGGGGCCTGTTCGATGAATCCTGTCATCGTTCGTCGACGGGTGAAGCGTTTCACGGCGATTCCAATCCTGCGGTGAAAGAAAACGACGATCGAATCACCGGCGTGGAAGAAGGGACACGGCCTTCGATGACGGAGAAGGCCCTGCTTTTCAGCGCCTTGCCCGGGGGCGTGGTCGGATTTTTGATCGCGGCATCTGTGGTGGTGGTCCTTCAGGGAGTAAACAGCGGGATCGACGGCATGACGGCATTGAACGAGGCACTGCGGGGGTTGGTGCCCGCCCTTGTGCTTCTGGTAGGAGCCCTCGTGATGCGCAGGAATGCGAGGTCGCGGGGCGGCGTTTCGAAGACCGTGTCCGGCTTATGCGGGCTCCTCGGTCTTGTCGGGGCGGGGCGATCTGGGTCGCCGCGCCGACCTAGGCGGGGCTGGTGAGAAAGGTGCTTGAGGAGAATCAGGAGTTTCTTCGGAGCCGGGCCGAGCAACTGGCCGCGTGCCGGGCCCAATTGGACGACTATCCTGTGGGATCGGTGGGCGAAAGAGTTACGAGCGAACGGAAAGCGGCGTTGCAATCCGTCGCGATGAATTTGAAGCGATCGAAGTATTCCGTCGACTGCGGGTGGGAGTCGTATACCTTGGGTTAGCGTTGCGTAATCCATCTTCGCAAAATCGTCGGGGCAGAGAGAATATGAATAGTTTCTGTAACAAAAAGGCTCTTCGGGAATTTGTGTGGGATTTCCATCAAGCCGGATGAAGTGCGAGTTTGCCGAGATGGAAGAGGATTCGCGCGCGGAAGGTCTCGAACCTGGGCAGGCCTCGCGCGGCCACCCTCAGGTGCTGGATCATCGAGTTAAGTCCTTCCGCCGCCGCGTTGGTGATGGGGAAGAACAGATAGTTGAAGAGCCCGGACGCGTGATCCGCGAGCATCGCCGCGACCTTCTCCATCGGCTTGAGTCCACTGGCCTTCACGCTTTCCTGCCAGCTGTCGAAGAAGCGCATCGCCCAGGCCGGCGACCTGTAACTCCAGCAGTGCCGGAACATCTCCTTGAGGCTCCAGGCCGTGCCGGTCTGCAGGTCGTGCGCGAGCAGCTCTCTGAACTCGATGGCGCTCTTCAGGCGCATGTCCCCGTGGGTCTTCAACCACTGGTACTTCGTTCCCGCAAGCAGGAGGTTGCCCGCCGCGCCGAGTGCGCGGTGTTCACCCCGGCGCACCTTGTCCACGGCCTCGTTGAGGTGCTTGGAGACATGGAAGCGGTCGAAGACGATGCTCGCCTCCGGCAGCTGCTCGGTCACGGCCCTGATGTAGGCGGGCCACATGTCCATGGCGACGGCCTCGATGGACGCCCTGACGGCTTCGGGCAGGTCGCGCAGGAGTCCCGCCGCCGCCTCCGTCGTGCGCCCCTCGGCCACCTCGTAGACGCGCCCGCCCTCGATGTCGCTGAGGATGGTGGCATACCGGTGATGCTTCCGGATCGCCTTCTCGTCGAGGCCCAGGGACGGGATCGCCTCCTCCTCCCTCCGGGCCAGCCCGCGGGCCACCGCGCGCTCCAGCACGCCGTCGGCCTCGTCGGCGGTGATCCCCGCGAGGCGGGCCGCGCCGC
>JAHEDC010000703.1:0-1392 GCA_024641425.1 Verrucomicrobiales bacterium
GGCGGGGGGCTGGGTGTTCTTCTTTCCCTTGAGGGCAAGGTTCATGCCTGCGACGACATCCGCCGCTTTTTCGTGCGACGCAATTTTTTCGAGCTCCCGAATGAGGGTGGCCATCCCGGCAGCATCCCCATCTTCCGCAAGCCGTCTACCGATATTGCGGGATAGCATGGAGATTCTCGAGGCATGAAGCAATTCCTTGGCAGCGGAGTAATCATTCGCAACGAGAGGCTCCGCCGCATACCAGATGAGCTGCGGGAGGTTTGGATCCTTGGCGTCTTCCTCGTGGGCGGCCAGAGCCTTGAGTATCCCCATCCGGTTGGCTTGCGAGAGACGGCCCGCAGCGCTGGCAAGGTAACGGCGGACGATGGGTGATGGATCGTCCTTCGCCATTTCCGCAAATTCCGCCAGCGTGGCACCGCTTGGATTCCCGTCCTCGCAGGCGAGCTGAATGGCCCAGGCGCGGAGGAATTCGCTTTTGGAGGAGAGCTGGGGCAGCAGGACGTTTTCATCGATTCCATCGGTGACATGAAGAGCCCATAGGGCACGCAGTTTGCGGGTCTCGTCTGGATGGTTTGAAAGGATGGCTTTCAGAGCCACATGGACATCCTTGTCGGGACCGCGCTCCGCGAGGATACGGCGGGCATGTCGGACGGACCAATCGTTCGGGCTGAGCTGACAGGCGACGAGTTCTGCGGAGGCGGCTTCCTGCAGATCCACTCTCGCAGGCTTCGTTTTCCCATAGGAAATCCGATAGATCCTGCCATTCGATCGGTCTGTGAATTCCTTCTGTTGATGGCAAGGCACCCGGTCATACCAATCGCTGATGAACACCGAGCCATCCGGTCCGTATTGCGGACTCAGGCCGCGATACCATGCATCCTTGGAAACGAGGAAATCGCCGTTTTTCTCCGACTTCGATCCAGAACCATTTCTCACAAATCTTTCGTTGCGGAGCGTGTTCATGTGGATGTCTCCGAAGAAGAAGGTGTTGCGGTATTTCTCCGGCCATTGGCCTCCGAGGTAAATCATCGCACCGCAGTAGGCGCGTTTTTCATAATTAAAGTCCGCGATGTTAGTAATTTGATCGTAAGTGAATGGATTCAGTGGTGCGCCGGCTTGCCGAGTGTATCGCGCCCCTTGAATGCCTTGCCACATGTGATCGATCACACAGGCGGCGAAGTAGGCCTGCCCGTGGTCGTCGAAATCCACACCCCATTGGTTGCTGCCGCCCTCCGCATAGAGTTCGAAGATCTGCTTCTTGGGATGATAGCGCCAAATCCCGGCGTTCATCTTCACCCGCTCCGGGTCCGGCGTACCAGGCTTTCCAACATTCGAATGCGTGAAAACCCCTTGCGTTCCATAAAGCCAACCGTCGGGCCCCCAGATGAAATT
>JAHEDC010000703.1:1402-2376 GCA_024641425.1 Verrucomicrobiales bacterium
GAAATTGTTCAGTGTTTCGTGAGTGTCCTGTCCGCCCCAACCGTCGAGCACGATCTCGGGCTCACCCTTGAACACATCCTGATCTTCTTCCCTCGGCATGAAATACAAGTTCGGCGGGGCACCCACCCAGACGCCGCCATAGCCGAGAGCGATGCCAGAGGCGAAACTCATCTTATCATGGAAAACCGTCTTGTGGTCCGCCACACCGTCACCGTCTGTGTCCTCAAGGATGAGGATGCGGTCCTTCTTTTCGCCGGGACAATTCGGATAGTTGGTATTTTCCAAGACCCAGATCCGACCTCGGTCGTCCATCGTGTAGGCGATGGGTTGTACGAGCTCAGGTTCCGCGACAAAGACGTTCGCGGAGAATCCTTCGGGTAGGACAAAACCGGCCACCGTATTTTCCGGCGACAGGGCCACGTTTTTCGCGATGGGACGCTTCGGATCCTCAAGGGGGCTTGCAGCAATGCACGCATGGACCAGCACAAAAAGGGTGACAAGGGATCGGCTCATGGGTCGCAGAAGGGTTAAGGCAAAAGCATACGCCTTGGCGACCCTCTGTTTCTCAGTGTCCCGCAGCGGGACCTGTCGCTGCAGTCGCGGACTTCTTCCCAAGAGCTGGCAGTCCAACTCCACTGGCTAGTCGGGAGAGAAAGGCGCGTGGGATTCGGCGGTTGACCGACTCCTGCGACGCCGAATCATCATTCACAGAGACCGTCGACCATGGGTTTCAGACCCGACTTATTTGGATTCGACCACGCGTGATTCCGTCGAGGCGCTACGCAAGCTTGCCGATCGCTGCCCGGATTGCAAAATGGAAGTCATCACGGCGCTCGCGATGGGTTTCCCGCCGATCGAGAAAGGTCTCGAGCGCTTGGTTGAGTCCCTTGCCCGCTTGGTTCACGGGCATCTGAATGATCTCACCGGTAGGAACGCGTTGTTCCCGCAAACGTATGACGAGGATACGCGCAGGG
>JAHEDC010000274.1 GCA_024641425.1 Verrucomicrobiales bacterium
CCATCCCGAACCCGGAAGTGAAACGCTGCCGCGCCAATGGTAGTGCGGCGATAGGCCGTGCGAGAGTAGGTCGTTGCCAGTTTTTTCCCACCCCCTTCGCGGGGGGTGGGTTTTTTTTTCCGTAGAGGTGCGGTCAATGCGATGAAAACGCCCAACCGAGGTTCTGACACTTCTAGTGCCCCCGGCAAGGGGGCACTAGAAGTGTCACAGAGACTGAAGTGGGGTCGGAAACGGACGAGCCGGAATCGCTTACTGCGCGCTCGACAAGACCGGCAATCGTGCGACCGTCGATCGTGTCCATTGGCATGACTTCCATGCGGGTGTGCTGCATCTTTTCTGCATCAAGCACGAGGAACTCACCTTCTGCCACAACGGCATCGCCCGACGGTTGACGATTGGGCACGGTAAGGTCTTCGGAGCGTTGCTCGGATAAGGGATCTTGATCGGATCCCACGAATTGCTCGGGGCGACCGGAGAATCGTCCTTCGCGAAACCATTGCTCGCATGCGGGCAATTTCTTGATCCGGCGGCAGTAAAGGCCAATGTATTTAAGGGATGGCTTCCGATGCCATTTCTCGACCCTTCACCTCGCATTATGTCCACTCGCACCGTCCTCGCATCGCTCGCTCTCCTTCTGCCGAGTACTGGTATGGCGGTGGATCCGGTGAAGTTCAGCCGGGAAGTGCTGCCAGTGCTTTCGGACAAATGCTTCTACTGCCATGGCCCTGATCCGAAGCATCGCGAGGCGGAACTCCGGCTCGATGTCGAAGACGCGGCCAAGGCTCCGCGCGAGCACGGCCCGGCCATCGTGCCGGGAATCGCGTCGGAAAGCCTGCTGGTGCGCCGCATTTTCGCCGCCGATCCGGACGACATCATGCCGCCGCTTGACGCGCATAAGAACCTTACGCCCTCGCAGAAGGACACCCTCCGGCGCTGGATCGACGAGGGCGCGCCCTGGGGAAAACACTGGGCGTTTTCCCCTCTCGAACGTCCGCCCGTCCCGCCCGGGGAGCTGGACCAGAACCCGATTGACGCCCTGGTCGGTGCCCGGCTCGTCCGCGAGGGACTCGCCATTTCGCCCGAAGCGGATCCCCGCACGCTCCTGCGACGGCTCTCGCTCGACCTCACCGGGCTGCCGCCGACTCCCGACGAAATGACGGCCTGGCTCGCGGATACCTCGCCGGATGCCTGGAAGCGCCAGGTCGACCGCGTCCTCGCCTCCCCAGCCTACGGCGAACGCATGGCCTGGGACTGGATGGAAGCCGCGCGCTACGCGGACACGAACGGATACCAGGGCGACAACGAGCGCACGATGTGGCCGTGGCGGGACTGGGTCGTCCGGGCCTTCAACGCGAATATGCCCTGGAACCGCTTCACCGTCTGGCAACTCGCGGGCGATCTGCTGCCAGACGCGACGGATGAGCAACGCCTCGCGACGGGCTTCCTGCGCAACCACCCGATCAATGGCGAGGGCGGACGCATTCCCGAGGAGAACCGGGTCGACTACGTCATGGACATGGCCGAAACAACGGGAACGGTCTGGCTCGGGCTCACCATGAATTGCTGCCGCTGCCACGATCACAAGTTCGATCCGCTCACCCAGCGCGATTACTACAGCCTGTTCGGGTTTTTCAACCAGACACCGGTGGACGGCGGCGGCGGCGATCCGCAGACGCCGCCAGTGCTTAGTGTCCCCGCTCCGGTGGCCAGGGCACGGCAGGTCGACGTCAAGGCCGCCCTCGAGGAGAAGGCGGCCGCCCTAGAGTCGGAACGCGCCGCCGCCGGTTCAAGACGCGGAGAATGGGAGCGGATGATCCTGGACGAGGCCTCGGACCGACCGACTTGGATTGCCTTGAGGCCGACGGCCGCGGTGGCCGAACAAAGCGACCTCACCGTGCAGGAGGACTTCGCCCTCCTCAATAGCGGCGCGAATCCCGTCAACGACCACTACCGGATCACGGCGAAACCCGGTGCCGGGCGCTGGAGCGGCCTGCGCCTCGACGCCCTCCGGCATCCGACGATGGCCGGTGGTGGTCTGGCCCGGTCGGACAGCGGGAACTTTGTCCTCACGACCCTTCGCGTCGAGCGACGACAGACCGGGGGCGACATGGAAATCGTCCCTCTTTCTGTCGGCGAGGCCACCTTCGAGCAGGGCGAATACAAACTCGCGGGTGTCCTGGACGACAATCCCAAGACCGGCTGGGCCGTCCACGAGGGACGCGTCGTGGACCGTAACCATGCCGCTGTGCTGCGTTTCACCCCGCCGCTGGAAACCGACCCCGACACCGAGCTGACGATCCACCTGTGGCACGAATCCCCTCACGCGCGTCACAACCTCGGCCATTTCCGGCTCAGCGTGACCGAGACCGCGGCTCCCGGTCTGACCGACACGAATGCCGCGCTGCTCGATGCCTTGCGCAAGCCCGAAACAAAACGCGACGACACCGAGCGGGCCGCCCTCACCGCCGCGTGGGAGGAGGCCGACGCGACGCTCGCCGCCCTGCACCAGGAGATCGCCGCCCTTGAGAAGGAACGCGACGCGCTCGCCAAGGCCATGCCAAAAGTCATGGTCATGGCGGAGCGGGACAAGCCGCGGGCGACCCATGTGCTCGACCATGGTCTCTACAACAAGGAACTGGCCGAGGTGCCGTCGGCCACGCCCGGGTATCTTCCGGCCATGCCGGATGACCAGCCGCGGAACCGCCTCGGCCTGGCGCGCTGGGTCGTTTCGGACGAAAATCCCCTCACCTCACGAGTCACCGTGAACCGCTTCTGGCAGATGCTTTTCGGCACCGGTCTGGTCAAGACCGCCGAGGACTTCGGCGTGCAGTCGGAATTCCCGGTGCAGGCCGAACTCCTCGATTGGCTCGCCGCCGAATTCCGCGACTCCGGCTGGGACGTGAAACGGCTCCTGCGCCTCATCCTCACCAGCCGCACCTGGAAGCAAAGCTCGCGCGCCTCGCCCGAATTGCTGGAGCACGATCCCTTCAATCGCCTCCTCGCGCGGGGCGCGCGCTTCCGCATGCCGTCGTGGATGATCCGCGACCAGGCACTGGCTGCGAGCGGCCTCCTCCGCCCCATGGATGGCGGCCCGCCCGTGAAACCCTGGCAGCCCGACGGCGTCTGGGAGGAGGCCACCTTCGGCAATGTGAAGTACGCGCGCAGCAGCGGCGACGACCTGCATCGCCGCAGCCTCTACACCTTCTGGCGCCGTATCGTCGGCCCCACCATGTTCTTCGACACCGGATCGCGCCTCGTCTGCACCGTGAAGCCGGTGCGTACGAACACGCCGCTCCACGCGCTCGCCACGACCAATGATGTGACCTACGTCGAGGCCGCCCGCGCGCTCGCCCAAATGTCCGCGGATCTTTCCGACCCCGCGGCCCGCGTCGACGCCCTGTTTCTCCGCGTGCTCGGGCGTCCGGCCCGGGCGGAAGAAGCCGCCGTGCTCCTCACCGGTCTCGAACGCGCCCTGGCAAAATTCTCCGCCGATCCGGAGAAAACGCGCGCGCTTCTTGAGGAAGGGGCCGCTCCTCCCGCACCTGAGGCGCGGACCCCGGAACTTGCCGCCTGGACGATGACCGCCCTGACGCTCCTCAATCTTGACGAAACCCTGAACCGCGAATAGCACGCCATGCATCCCCTCGATCAGGCCCGGGGCCACCTCACCCGACGCGAATTCTTCGGTCGCACCGCCACTGGCATCGGCGCCGCCGCCCTGGCCCATCTTCTTTCCCGCGACGGCCTGCTTGCCGGCCCACCGGCCATCACTGGCTTTCCCGGTTTCGCCCCGAAGGCGAAGCGCGTGATCTACCTCTTCATGAACGGCGGGCCGACCCATGTCGATATCTTCGACTGGAAACCGGCCCTCCGCGAAATGCACGGCCAGCCGGTGCCTGAGTCCTACGTCGGCGGAAAACGTTTCAGCACCATGACCGGCGTAGCCGACGGGAAGCTTATGCTCGCGCCCATCGAGCCTTTCCGCCAGCACGGTCAGTCTGGAGCCTGGGTCAGCGACCTGATGCCCCACACCGCCGCCATCGCCGACGAATTGTGTTTCATCAAGTCGATGCATACCGACGCGGTGAACCACGCACCGGCCATCTCCTTCCTCCTCAGCGGCGGGCAACTCCCGGGTCGCCCGACCCTCGGGGCCTGGCTCAGCTACGGGCTGGGCTCGGAAACCGAGAACCTTCCCGCCTTCGTCGTCATGACCTCGGTGAGCAAGGGAACATCCTGCGGCCAGATCTTCTACGAATTCTATTGGGGTTCCGGCTTCCTCCCCTCGCGCTACCAGGGCGTGCAATTCCGCAGCAGCGGCGATCCCGTCCTTTATCTCTCCAACCCTTCCGGCGTCGACCGCGGGATGAAGCGCGACATGCTCGACGACCTTGCGAGGCTCAACGAACAGAAACTCCACGACTTCGGCGATCCCGAGATCGCGACCCGCATCGCCCAGTATGAGATGGCCTTCCGCATGCAGGACAGTGTGCCCGAACTGGCCGATTTCCGCGACGAACCCGCCTCCGTCCTCGAAAGCTACGGGCCCGATGTGCGCGAACCCGGCAGCTTCGCCCACAATTGCCTCATGGCCCGCCGCCTCATCGAACGCGGCTCCCGCTGCGTCCAACTCATGCACGCGGGCTGGGACCAGCACAACTCGCTCACGACCGAACTTTACACCCAATGCCGTGACACCGACCGCGCCTCCGCCGCGCTCGTCATGGACTTGAAACAACGCGGCCTGCTCGACGACACGCTCGTCATCTGGGGCGGCGAGTTCGGGCGCACCCCCTTCATCCAAGGCAAGCTCGACGATCGCCCGCGCTGGGGACGCGACCACCATCCCTATGCCTTCACCGTCTGGGCCGCCGGCGGCGGCGTGAAGCCGGGCCTCAGCTTTGGCGCCTCGGACGACCTCGGCATGAACGCGGTCGAGAATCCCGTCCACGTCCACGATTTCCAGGCCACCGTCCTTCACCTTATGGGCATTGATCACAAACGCCTCACCTACCGCTTCCAGGGCCGCGACTTCCGCCTCACCGACGTCCATGGCGAAATCGTCCGCGGCGTCATTTCCTGAGTAATCATCCCTTTCCACGAACATGCACCGACTCCCCATCGCGACGGGCCTGATGATCGCCCTGATTAGCGCTTCACGGGCCGATGATCCAAAAGACACCAAGACACGCATCGAGCTTCCCGCCGCCTGGGAGTATTCGGCACCCTTGATCGCGCCCGAGAAACGGGATCGGGATCCCAGCCACGCGCAGAAAGATCCCACCTTCGTGCGCCACAACGGAAGGTGGCATCTGTTCATGACCGTGAAGTTACCGGGCCGATCGGCGATCGAGTATTGTTCGTTCGAGAATTGGGAGGACGCGCAGACCTCGGAGCGCACCTTGCTCCCGCTCAGTGAAAGCAACTATTTCTGCGCGCCCCAGGTCTTCTACTTCACCCCTCAGGAGAAGTGGTATCTCGTCTATCAGGTCGGCATGCCTGAATCGAAGAAAATGTGGGTCGCGTTCTCGACAACGACCGACATTTCCGATCCGGAATCGTGGTCCAAGGCCCGGCCTCTCCCGGGACTCGACGGCGGCCCAACCGATCCGCGTGTGATCGGCGGGCTCGACTACTGGATCATTTGTGACGAGGCCCGCGCCTACCTCTTCCTCACCAGTCTGGACGGCAAGATGTGGCGGCTCTCCACGGCGATCGGGGACTTCCCGGCCGGCTTCGGCCACTGCGAACTGGCTTTGGAAGGGAAAATCTTCGAGGCCAGTCACACCTACAAGCTGAAGGGCCGGAACGCCTACCTCACCCTGATCGAGGAAAACGGACGCCGCCACTACAAGGCCTATGTCGCGGATCGCCTCGATGGCGAGTGGACGCCGCTCGCGGACACGGAGGCGCGCCCTTTCGCCGGAGCCGCGAATATCCGGCCCATAGAAGGCGTCGAGCCCTGGACCGATAACATCAGCCACGGCGAACTGGTACGCGTCGGTAACGACGAGCACCTGGTCATCGATCCCGCCACACTCCAATTCCTCTTCCAGGGGATGCTCGAAAGGGACAAATCGGGAAAGGGTTACGGCCGCTTTGACTGGCGGTTGGGCTTGCTGACACCGAGAGCCACTCCGGAGAACCGGTGAAGCCCGTTGTGAAACGGCGATGGGCTGGTGAGCATACTGGTAAAAGCTGGGCATCGCCTTCCCCTGAAAGCAGCAGCCTCGTTCCAAGACAGAGACCTTGCGATCTGGTATGGGAGAGTAGGGCAAGCGCAGCGCCTGCACTCGTTCTTCGAAAGGAGACGTTTCTTTCGTCAATGGATGGATATCCGGTTGCTGGACGATTTCGGGGAATGGAAAACCTTCAAGCCAACGCACGCGGAATTCCTAAGGGAACCCGACTCGAAGTATTCTGGTGGGCGTTCTTCCCTCCGCCCGGGGTGGCCTGATCATGGGCCTTAGGCCGCGGGAGTTGTCGGGGTGGTGGTGAGGCTGATTTCGGTGCGCCGCGACTCTCGCGCGGGATTCTGTTCCTTTGCGAACTTCGTGCCCTTCGCGTTGAACCCGGCCTTCTTAGGATGCCTCCCTTACTCCTTCATGCCCTGCAAGTATGCGAGCAGACCGGCGAATTGTTCGATAGTGAGGGCATTGGCGAGACCTTCGGGCATCATGGACATGGGAAGATCCTGGCGGGAGGCGATCGTGTCGCCCTTTACGGCCTTCACCTGGCCGGCGATGTCGCGCACCTCAATGCCGTCGGCGGTTTCGGCGGAAACGAAGCCGACGAGGGAGGTCTTGTCCTTGAGGGTGACGAGGACGGTGGCGAAGCCTTGGGAGATGGAGGCGCTGGGCTTGAGGATCGATTCGGCGATCTGGTCGCGGGAGAGGATGGATCCGACGTGGCCCATGAAAGGACCCTTGAGCGGCTGATCCTTGCTCGTGGTGTGACAGGCGACGCAGCCCTGTTGGGTGAAGAGCTTCTCGCCGAGGGCGGCGTCGCCTTTGACCTCCCCGACGGCGAGGATGATGTCCTCGATGGACATCTTCCCGACCTCGCCCTTGGCCATGGCGATGGCGGAGAGGTCGACCTTCGGCTCGTCTTTCGCGGCGACGTCGGTGCGGACGGTCTGGATACCGGGGATCTCGACGCGGTGTTTGGCGAGGGAGGCGGCGAGGGCGTTCTTCCGCGCGGGCGTGGCGGCTTCCCACTGCATTTTGACGAAGGCGTCGATGGCCTCGGAGCGCTCCCAGGAGGCGAGTTTGTAATACGGGCCGCGGGTGTCGGGGCGGGTGCTCCACCACCAGGAACCGTCGTAGTCGGCCTCGCGGTTGCGGAGGCGGATGAGGGTATCGAGGATCTGCGCGCGGAGCGCCTCGCCGACCGCGTCGGCGCTGGCGGATTCGTATTTCGCGACGAGACCGTCGACGACTTCCGGGGTGTGGCGGTAGCGGAGGGCCCAGAGCGCGCCAGCGCTGTTCGGCCCGCCGACGGCGGCGAGACCGGCGGTGTCGGCCTTCAAGGAAATAAGGGCGCGGACGGCGAGGTGGGGGATGATGAGGGCGGGATTCGGCGTCGCGTGCGGGCCCTCGGCCTCGGCACTGGCCCCGGGCACCTGGGAGGCGACGATGAATTTCACGCTGCCGTCGCCGCCGGCGGAGGCGGTAAGGCCGACGCGGGCGCGGAGTCGCACCGCTTTCTTATTGGTATTGAACAGGATGACGGAATTCGCGTGCGTGCCGATGCCGGTTGTTGCTTTCCCGTCGGCGTCCGCGAGCGGACTGCCATCGCAGGACTTGTTCCTGAGGGTCTTGCCCCAGCCCTGTTTGGCGGAGGCCCATTTCATTTTCGTGAGCGGTGTCCCCTTGCCGTTCTCGTCCACGAGCACGGGCTCGAACCAGCCCGCGTGATCCTTGCCGTCGCCGTCGCCGCCGTCCTCGACGACGAGATAGACTTCCTTTAGGCCCTCGATGTCGGCGTCGATCTCAACGGTTTCCTTTCCACGAATGACCGTGCTCTCGAAAACCGGTGCGGCGGCCTCGGGCGCGGCGGGAACGGCCCCGGCGGGGGGATTCGCGACCGCGAGCAAGGACTCGGCGGCTTCCACTTTCCCGAGACGCCCGAGACCGACCGCCGCGACGGCGCGGACACGGGGATTCGAGTCCGTGAGGGCGTCGGTGAAAAGGGCGATGGGCACACCGTCGAGCTGCGTCCTGCGGTCCGTGAGGCCGCGCAGCGCCCACTCGCGGACGGCGGGATCGGCGGCCAACTTGAGTAGGCCCTCGTTGGCTTCCGCTCCGCGCATCTGCTTGTAGGTGAAAAGGGCGGCGACGCGGCTTTCGAGCGATGCGGCCTTGTCCACGGCGATTGCGGCGACTTCACGCCAGAGCCCGTCGGCGGGACGGGCGAGGAGCTCCTGCTGCGCGGCCTGGCGCGCCTTCGCGCTGTCGGACTTCAGGAGCGCGACGAGATCCTTCGCGCTGAGCTTTTTCAGATCGGGAAACGGCTTGTAATTCCAGCCCTTCGGCACGACGCGCTCGACGAAGCCCTTGCCGGGATTCCCCTGGTAGCCCGCGCCGTCCCAGGCCCCGAGATAAAGGCGGCCGGAGCCGTCGACATCGGCGTCGGTAATTTGCGAGAGCTTGATGAAGTCCTCCGGCT
>JAHEDC010000275.1 GCA_024641425.1 Verrucomicrobiales bacterium
CCCGCGGTTCGGTTTCCGCACCCAGGTCAGGATGTGGAGCGGGGTGAAGCCGGAGCGCTGGTCGTTCGGGTTTGCGCCCGCGGCGAGCAGGACGGTCCCGAGGTCGAAGTGGCCGTTCTCGGTCGCGACCGTGAGCGGGGTGCTTCCTTTCGGAAGGGAGCGGCCGCCGCCGCCGTTCTCGGTCGCGGCGTTGACATCGACACCTGCCTTCAGAAGCGCCTTCACGGCGTCGATCTTTCCCTCGCGGACCGCGAAAAGCAGGGCGTCGTACCCGGATTTCAAACGGGCCTTCGGATCGGCCCCGGCGGCGAGGAGAAGTTCGACCACTTCCGCGTGTCCCTCGGCGGCGGCCCACATGAGGGCCGTCTGCTGGTTCCGCTCACGGGCGTCCGCCTTCGCTCCGGCGGCAAGGAGCGCCTTCACCGTGCCCGGTATTCCCGTGCGCGCCGCCGTCATGAGGGCGGTCTCGCCGCCGGGTTGAGCGGTGTTAGGGTCCGCTCCCGCCGCGAGCAGGGCCTCGACGAGTTCGGTGTTCCCGTTCTGGCAGGCCAGCGCAAGGGGAGTCACCCCGTAGCGGTTTTCCGCGGAGGCATTGGCACCTTCCGCGAGAAGGATTTTCGCCGCTGAGGCGTTGTCGTTGTATACGGCCTTGAGCAAGGGAGTCGCGGTCTCATCGGCCGAGGCTGTTCCGGTGAGGCAGAGGAAAGCCGCGAGGAGGCGGTTGGCGATTTCGACGGGCATGGTGTGGTAGGAAATCGGGGCAGGAGAAAGGTTCACGCCAGCAGGGGACGTATCACGTTGCCATGGACATCGGTAAGGCGGAAACGGCGCCCCTGGTAGCGGAAGGTGAGCCGTTCGTGGTCGATGCCGAGGAGATGCAGGATCGTCGCGTTGAAATCGTGCATGGGAACCGGGTTCTCGGCCACGGCGTATCCGAGGTCGTCGGAGGCGCCATAGGTGAAGCCGCGTTTCACGCCGCCGCCGGCCATCCACACGGTGTAGGCTTCCTTGTGGTGGTCGCGCCCGGTTAGGGCATTCGCCTCGCCGGTACCGCTGGTATTCTGCGCCATGGGCGTGCGCCCGAACTCGGCGGCCCAGACCACGAGCGTCTCGTCGAGCAAACCCCGGGCCTTCAGGTCGCCGATGAGGGCGGCGATCGGACGATCCACCTGGCGGGCCTTCCCCTTCAGGCTGGCGAAGAGGTTGCTGTGGTGGTCCCAGCCCTGGTCGAAGAGCTGGACAAAGCGCACGCCGCGCTCGACGAGACGCCGGGCGAGCAGGCAGTTGTTGGCGAACGATTCCTCGCCCGGTTTCGCGCCGTAAAGGGCGCGCACGCTTTCGGGTTCGCTCGCGGTGTCCATCAGCTCCGGCACCGAGGCCTGCATGCGGTAGGCCATTTCATATTGGGAGATGCGCGTCGCGATTTCGGGATCGCCCACGTCGTCGAGGCGGAAATGATTGAGGCGATTGACGGCATCGATGCCGGAGCGCCGGTCGGCGCGGTCGAAACCGGGAGGGTCCGAAAGAAAGAGCACCGGATCCCCCTTGGAGCGGAATTCGACGCCCTGATGTCGGGTGGGAAGGAAACCCGATCCCCACGCGCTATTCCCGGCGCCGAGGATGTTTCCGGTGACGAGGACAACGAAGCCGGGCAGGTTCTCGTTCTCGGAGCCGAGACCGTAGTTGACCCAGGAGCCAATGGAGGGCCGTCCGAAACGATTGAAGCCGGTGAGTTGGAAAAGCTGGGCCGGCGCGTGGTTGAACTGCTCGGTATGCAGCGACTTGATGAAGCACAGCTCGTCGGCGACGCCCTGAAGGTGAGGAAGGAGATTGGAAATCGTCGCGCCCGATTGGCCGCAGCGCGTGAAGGCGAATTCGTCGGTCTCGGGCGTGCCCTGGAGGTTCGGTTGTTTACGGATGAAGGCGAGCTGCTTGCCCTTGAAAAAGGCGTCGGGGCAAAGCTGGCCGCTTCTTTTCTGCAACTCGGGCTTGGGGTCGAAGAGGTCGAGGTGCGAGGGAGCGCCGACCATGTGGATGTAGATGACCCGCTTTGCCCGGGCGGGGAGATGGAGGCTCTCCGCCGCGGCGGTTTGCTGCTGGAGCAAGCGGGTCAGGGCCGCGCCACCGAGTCCGAAGGCGCTGCGCTGGAAAAGAAGGCGGCGGGTGAGGGGCGACGTCATTCCTTCGTGATCGTTTCGTCGAGATTGAGGAGAATGTTCGCGAGATGCATCCAGGCCGCCAGTTCGTTCTGCTCCGGCCACCGGGGGCGATAAGCGAACCCAGGACCGCGCACGGCCTTCTCCGCCATCGCCGGGTTCGCCGTGAAACGGGCGAGCCGCGTTTCGAGGATTTCGCGGAGAGCCATGCGTTCGCGATCATCGGGTGCCCGCGCGACGACAAGACGAAAGGCGTATTCGAGGCGCTCGGCCGGGTCGGCGTCCGCTTTCTCCCGCAGGACGCGATCGGCGAGGGCGAGGGCCATCTCGACGTAGGCGGGGTCGTTGAGCAGGGTCAACGCCTGCAGCGGGGTATTGGTCGAGGGGCGCGTTACCGTGCAGGCGGCGCGGTCGGGCGCATCGAAGTTGACGAAGCTGGGGTAGGGCGCGGCGCGCCTCCAGACGACATAGATCCCGCGGCGATAGCGATCCTCGTCGGTGGCCGCTTTCCATTTCGGGGCATTGCGACCGACCGCGCGCCAGAGACCGTCGGGCTGGTACGGCATGACCGGAGGGCCGCCTGCTTTCACGGAGAGCAAACCGGAGGCGGCGAGGGCGTTGTCCCGGACGGTTTCGGCGCCCAGGCGGAGGCGCGGCGCGCGCGCGAGCCACCGGTTGTCCGGATCGGCCTCGCGGAGGTCCGCATCGCACCGTGAGGATTGCCGGTAGGTCGACGACAGGACAATCTGGCGCAGAACCCGCTTCATGCTCCAGCCCGATTCCATGAACTCGACGGCAAGCCAGTCGAGCAACTCCGGATGGGTCGGGGCCTCGCCCTGGGTGCCGAAATCCTCCGGAGTCGCCACGATGCCACGGCCGAAAATCTCGACCCACCAGCGGTTCACCGCCACGCGTGCGGTCAGTGGATTCTCCCGGTCGACGAGCCAGCGCGCGAGGGCGAGACGATCGGCGGCGGCCCCGTTCGCGAGCGGCGGGAGGACTTCCGGGGTTCCGGGGGTCACCGCTTCGCCGGGCGAAAGGTAGTTTCCGCGTTCGAGGACAGACGCGGCCCGGGGCGTCGCCATCTCCGTCATCACAAGGGTCCGGGTCGGCTTCAAGGTGGCGAGTTCCGCTTCGAGGGAGCGAATTTCGGGAGCGGCGGCGAGGTCGTCGGAAGTGCCAAGAATCCGGAAGCGCCCCAGCACCCGCCCGTTTCCGTAATGCTGGTCGAGGGTAAGAGTCAGGCTGGCGGAGGTTACTGGCTCCGTCGTCTGGAACGTGGCCCAATGATCCTTGCCGAAACGCGGGGCGACGGCCCAGCCCGTGGTTTCGTCGGTGTCGATCGCTCCCGCGATGTCCCAGCCCTTTTGGGAGAAATCGGCCCTTGCGGAGTGGAGGCCCACCTCACCGTCATCGGTGCTGGCCGCGAAGGTGTGGAGGACGAAATTGCGACGCACCCGGTCGCCCCGACCGGGACCCTTTCCAGGTAGGGAGGGATCACTCAGCGCTTCGAGACGGAGGGCGGTGAGGCGGTGCAAAGGATTGCCGACGCGCAGGGTGTAGACCGACTTGTCAGGAACGGTTCCGGAAAGGAAAACCGAGCCATCCTCGAGCACGCGGAAATCCTCGCCCCCGGTGCTCTCGAATTGCTCCACCGGAAGCACCGTCCACTCTACGGCGCGCCCGGATTTTCCACTTGCGTCGGTCTTCTTCGCGGCTTCGATCCGCCGCGTGAGCTCAAGGCGGCGCTTTTCCGCTTCGGGAGAGAGGGGCAGATCAAGATACGGACCGATGAAATCGTGCTGGACGTCGGTCTCGCCGGAAGGCGCTTCGACTTCGAGGGGCGTATTATTGAAATAGGCGAAAAACCGGTAGTAGTCCTTCATCGAAAGAGGATCGAATTTGTGATCATGGCATTGCGCGCACTCAAGGGTAAGGCCGAGCCAGACGGTCGCGGTAGTATTGACGCGGTCGAGAACCTGGTTGACGCGGTTTTCTTCCGGGTGGACGCCGGCCTCGACGTTGCAGGTCACGGTGCGGTGGAACCCGGTCGCGATTTTCTGGGCGAGGGTGGGCTCCGGAAGGAGGTCGCCCGCGATCTGCTCGATGGTGAACCGGTCAAAGGGCATGTCGGCATTGATCGCGTCGATGACCCAGTCGCGGAAGGCCCAGCTTTCGCGCAGCTGGTCGGCCTGGAAGCCGTTGGAATCGGCGTAACGGGCGAGATCGAGCCAGCCCCGCGCCCATTTTTCCCCGAAGCGCGGCGAAGCAAGGAGACGATCGACCACCCGTTCCCAGGCGTCGGGCGAGGCATCGTTCTCGAAGGCGAGAACCTCCTCCGGCGAGGGAGGGAGCCCGATGAGATCGAGGGAGAGCCGCCGGAGCAAGGGGGCGCGCGGCGCTTCCGGCGAAGGAGAGAGCGTGCGTTCCGCGAGGGAGGCGCGGATGAAATGGTCGACCGCGTTCAGACCGGCGGGAACCGGCGGACGCTTCGGCGGGACGAAGGCCCAATGGGGAGCGTAAGTCCCGCCCTCGGCGACCCAATGCTTCAGCGCCGAGATCTGTGCGGGTTCGAGCGAGCGTTTCGATTCGGGCGGCGGCATTCTTTCGTCCGGATCGTCCGACGCGATGCGGAGGACCAGCTCCGCGAGTTGGTCGGGAGTGACGTTGCCATCGTCGAGACGGAGTTTCGCCTTGCGCGCCTTTTCGTCGGGACCATGGCACTGGAAGCAATTTTCCGAGAGAACCGGTCGCACTTCGCGGTTGAAGTCGATGGCGGAAACCGGCAGGACCGACGCAAGGCAAGCCATGCCAAACACATGGCATTTCGGAGGACGCAGGGGGAAGGCGGACGCGAAGCCGCTCCGGGAGCCTGCGCTAGATACCCAGCTCAACCAAGCCATCGCTGTCCGCGAATTTCTCCAGTTTCACTCCGACCCGATCAAGCAGGGTCCGATGCAGGTTCGCCAGGGGTGTCGGCTTGTCATAGCGGAGGTGACGGTTCCCTTTCATCGCGCCGGCCGCGCCCCCGGCAACGAGGATGGGCAGGTTCGTGTGGTCGTGCACGTTCGGATTCCCCATGCCGCTTCCATAGAGGTAGAGCGAGTGGTCGAGGAGCGAGCCGTTGCCCTCCTTCGTCGCCGCCATCTTCGCGAGGAACTCGGCGAAGAGCGAGACGTGGAAGGCGTTGATCTTCGCCATCTTCGCGATCTTCTCCGGATCGTTCCCGTGGTGGGAAAGCGGATGGTGGGGATCGGGCACGCCGATCTCGGGATAGGTGCGGTTGCTCGTTTCGCGGGCGAGCTGGAAGGTGATGACCCGCGTGACATCGCCTTGGAGCGCGAGCACCTGGAGGTCGAACATGAGGCGCGCGTGATCGGCGTAGGCGGCAGGCACGCCGACCGGACGGTCGAGGTCGGGAAGCGGGTTGTCCGCGACATCAGCCTCGGCCTTTTGAATCCGCCGCTCGACCTCGCGGACGGCGTCGAGGTAATGCGTGACTTTCTCGCGGTCGGAAGGGCCGAGTTCGCGTTTCAGTTTCGCCATGTCGTCTTTCACGTAATCAAGGAGACTCGCCCGCTTCCGCAGTGCGGCCTGGCGCTCGGCCTTCGTTCCCCCCTCGCCGAAGAGATTCTCGAAGACGAGGCGCGGATGGGCCTCGGCGGGGAGCGGCGTGGTCGGCGAGGCCCACGAGAGGTTGTTCTGGTAGACGCAGGCGTATCCGTTGTCGCACTGGCCAACGACCTGGAGCAGATCCATCGCCAGTTCCAACGAGGGAAGCTGCGTCTGGTGTCCGATCTCCCGCGCCGCGATCTGGTCCACGGTCGTGCCGAGGAAGTAGTCGGTGCTCTCGGTGTGCTTCGCTCGTGCCGCGCTGAGGAAGGCGGCATTCGAGGTCGCGTGCGTGCCCGGATAGGCGTTGCGCAGTTCGAGGTTCGTGATCGCGGTGACATGCTCCCGCACCGGGGCGAGCGAGGCGAGGGTCGGGGACAATTCCTCAAGCGTCGTTTCACTCTTCGGCGTCCAGCGCGTGATGTCCGAACCCATCGGCATGAAGACAAAGCCAAGCCGACGCACCGGAGCGGCAGGGGTCGCGGCCAAGGCGGTCGCGGCGGGCACCATGGCGTCAAGCAACGGAAGCGCCAAGGTGGTGCCGAGGCCGCGCAGGAAGGTGCGTCGGGGAAGGGATTTCTTTGCGATGAACATAGCGATTCAGCCTAAAGATGAGCTGATTGTAGTCGGTTTTCGGCGGGAATTCCAAGCGGAATCCCTGGCTTGGCCCGCCGCTAATTCAACTTTCCCCACACCTTTTCCATAAGAGCGTGCACCCTCGGATCATGTTCCTTCAATTCGGCGCGCACGAAGGGGTAGAAATCGTTGCGGTAGAAATAGGCCTCGGTCGATTCGGCGAAATATTCCTTCGGGTTGGTGGTCGCGTAGTGCTTCACATACTGACCGGTGAAAAGCAGCACCCGGTCGTAGAGTTTCGCGTCCATCGCTTTCTTCCAGGTCTCGTTGATCTCCGGATCCTCGAAGCCGAGGATCTGGTCATGGTAGGCATGCGCCAACTCGTGGAGGACGACCGCCGGGTGTTTGAGCAACTGTCCGCGGCTGAGGAGTTCGGCGGCGCGCGGGATGTGCACCTTCTTCACGAGACGCGGATCGTGGCCGTTCTCCTCGAGCCACCCTCGTCCCGGGTGGTATTGCATGTTCCCCAAAGTCGGGTGGTGGTATTCGATCCAGAGCTCGCAGGTGCGCAGTTTCTTCAGCTGTTCCGGATTCATCAACAGGGCGATCCGGTTCAGATGATCGCCCAACATGCGCAAAGCCTTCGCCCCCTCGGCAGCATGCTCGCCTTCCAACAAGGCCGGCTCCACCCACACCTTCCAGCCCTCCATCTCCGTCTCCACCGGGTCGAACCGCACGGCGGGCGGGATTGTTTTTTCAGGGTCGGCGGCGGTGGCGGAACTGGCGGCGGCGAGGAAGAGAATGGCGATCAGTCGGGACATGCCGGATCGTAGCGCATTCGCGAGCTTTCGTCCATCGCGGCGGCCAGGGATGGGAGAGGCGAAATCGGTACGTTGGTTTTCATCCCACCGAATGCCGCCCTTGACGTCTGGCCATCACGACTCCGCGCTCACGGATTCGCTTCCAGCCCCCAGAGCTTCCCGAGGAGGCGGAACATGTCAGGGTCGTGCTTCTCGAGTTCCGCGCGGGTATAGGGGAAGAAGTCGTTTCGCGAGAAGTAGGCCTCGGTTGTTTCCGCGAAATACTCCTGCGGATTGGTCAATGCGTAGGCGCGGTCCATCCGCTTCCGTCCCTCGGAGTCCTGGCGTTCCACGCGCTCGTATTTCCCGCTCTTCTGAGCGTTCTCGTAGGCTGCCTTGACCTCGGCGTTCCCGAAGCCGCGTTTTAGCACGCGGTCGTGGTAGGCGTGGGCCAATTCGTGCAGCGCGAAATTGGGCATGCGCCGCGTCTCGGCCTCGAAGGTGGGGATGTTGGTGAATTCCACGCCCTTGACCATGACCGGGTCGCGTCCGTTCTCGCGCAGCCAGTCGGCACCGGGATGGTATTCGGCCCGCGCGCCCGCGTCGGGGTATTCCGGCGAGAACCAGAGCGGAACCTTCGTCAATTCCGCGACGGCCGGGGCGGGCACCTCGTCGATGATTTCCTTCAATTGCACCTCGAGGAGTTCCAGCGCGCGTGCGGTGGCCTCGGGCATCTCGGTGAGCAGGGACTTCCGGATGTGGACGCTCCAGCCCGCGATATTCCGGGTTTCGCGCAAGGGATCGGCATTGGCCGCCTTGTCGCGCGCCTGCGCCGCGGTGCGGATCGCCGCCTTGGCCTTCGCCAGGCGTTCCGGCCACTCGAAGGTCGGAGCGGTCGCCGGGTCGTAGCCGGCCATGTGGCCGGTCAGGCGCGTGGCGGGTTTGGTGTACTTCAGCTCGGTGTCGCCGAACAGTTCGCGGCAGAGGGCGGCGAGGCCGGGATCGTAGGCGAGCAGCTCGGTGCGGGTGTTGACATGGTTATGGTCGTGATCGTTCTCGCGGTTGTCGTCGAACCAGGACTGCACGCCCTCGGCGAAGTATTCATGATGGTTCACCGCCGCGTATTTTCCGCGCCAGAGACCGCCCTTCATCGCCGCGTCGTAGGCCGCCTTCACGCGACCGTCGAAGGTCGGATCCACATTCGACATCCCGCGCAGGTGGATGTTGTGCGCGAACTCGTGGATGAGGATGTTCTCGGCCGCATACGGATCGCCGGGGTAACCGAGAAGGTTTTCCTCGGCGCAGGAGCAGAAGGGGTCCGTCGGGCTCCCGCCCATCCCGCGGGCCCGCGCGTCCCGGAAATCCCGCGCGGTGATTCCGATGAATCCCGAAACCGGCACCTTCCCGAGCCACTCCCACTCCGGTTGGTCGGTGGTGAATTCGTTCCACGCGAGAATGCACAGGCGCGCGCCACTCTTGATCATGGCCTCCCGCACGTCCGGCCGTTTCGCGAGCATCAGA
>JAHEDC010000276.1 GCA_024641425.1 Verrucomicrobiales bacterium
TCTGATCGACTACGCCTTGGGGAATGATCCGCTCGTTTCGACTCCGATGGACGGGCATTCGGTGGTCGAGGTCGTGCCTTCGGAGGAGGGCGGGCCAACGGTGTTCCGCGTGTCCTTCCGAGTGCGCGTGCCTTTGCCGCCGTTGCTCCAGCTCACGGTCGAGGAGAGCGCGGATCTCATCTTCTGGCGATCCGCGACCGGGCTGGTGCTCGTGGCGCGCGAGGATCTCGGCGATGGAACGGAGCGGCGGATCTACGAAAGGCCGCTGGACGGCAACGAGCCACCGTTGTCGGCGGTGCGGTTGCGGGTGACGGATTTCGATCTGCCCTGAACATGCGGTGGGGCGAACGCCCCTCGTTCCCAAGCTCCCGCTTGGTAACGCCCATGGCCCCGAGGCTCCAGCCTCGGTTCGGCCCATGGGAGTAAGGCAAGAAGATCTCTAAGGGACGTCAAGTCTTCCCGTAATGCTTTCACGAGGAACAGCGCCCCAGAATCGACTGTCGTGCGCGTTGGTGGTGTTATCTCCGAGAACAAAATACTCGTCTTTGGTGAGGACAATTTTCGAATCCGACGGCGTGAGCGCACTTTTCAGCGCTCCGAGTCCAACATACCGGATACCCTTCAGGTGGGCTGGCGGGCTCAGCGGCTCTCCGTCCACAAGGATTTCATCTCCGCCATACTCCACGGTCTCTCCCGGCATTCCGACAACGCGCATTATGTAAGTCACATCTGGCTCGGGCGGGCTGCTTGCACCCGGGTGGGCCGCTTTCGGAGCCTCGAACGTTACAATATCCCAACGAACGGGTCTCGTGGTCCGATACGCATCGCGATTTACCACAACGTCAGTTCCGGCTGGTATCGTTGGCTCCATGGAACCGGTTGGCACATGGTATTGCTTCTCCGAGCAAGAGACAAACGAGAGGCCAAGCGCCAGAGGGAGCGCTTGGCGCAAGGAACAGTGATTCATTGGTATCGCGGCTTTTTGTTTCCCAGGCTGCGGGAAGGACGGAGGAACAAGGGAAGCGTGGCTCGGAGCGCGGTGGACGGCAAGGGGAAAGGCGTCGGGAGGCGGGGAACGGCGCAGGATGCCGCCGCCACGGTCGGGTGGCCCTTCGGGAGGGGCCTCTTTGCGGCGATGCGAAAGCGGATGGTCGGGCGGATTGCAAATCCGCACCACGGACACGGGTTTGGAAATCCGTGCTTCTTGCGGTTGGGCGGGGTCAGGCGGGTTCGAGGAGGCCGCCGCGTTCGAGGAGGGCGGTCTGGTCGGGGGGGCGGCCCATGAAGCGCTCGAAGAGTTCGGCGGGGTCCTCGGAGTTGCCTTTGCTGAGGATGTGGGTACGGAAGGCGCCGCCGACCTCGGAGCTGAGAAGGCCTTCCTTCTTGAAGCGGGTGAAGGCGTCGGCGTCGAGGACTTCGGCCCACTTGTAGGAGTAGTAACCGGAGGCGTAGCCGGTGGGGCTGGCGAAGAGGTGGGTGAAGCGGCGCGCGATGGTCGGGGAGGGCGTGCCGGTAGGGATGAGGTAGCCTTCGAGGATTGCGCGCGAAAGGGCGTCGAGGTCGGTGTCGTCCGAGAGTTCGGGATGGTGGATGTGGAGTTCGAGGTCGAGTTTCCCGAAGGCGAGCTGACGCATCATGGCGTTGGCGGAGCGGTAGTTCCGGGCGGCGACCATGCGCTCGAAAAGGGCCTCCGGGATGGGCTCGCGGGTCTCGTAGTGGAGGGCGAAGAGGTTCAGGGTCTCGCGTTCCCAGCAGAAGTTCTCCATGATCTGGGAGGGGAGTTCGACGAAGTCCCAGGCGACGTTGATGCCGTTGAGGGACTTGATCTCGACCTCGCCGAGGAGGTGGTGCAGAAGGTGGCCGAACTCGTGGAAGACGGTCTCGACCTCGTTGTGGGTGAGGAGGGCGGGCTTGTCGCCGACGGAGGGGCTCATGTTTCCGCAGATGAGGCCGAGGTGCGGGGTGTGGCTGTCGTCGAGGCGGTCGCCGGTGAGGAAATAGTTCATCCAGGCGCCGCCGCGCTTCGAGTCACGGGGATGCCAGTCGGCGTAGAAGGAGCCGAGGTGGCGTTTCTCTCCCTGGGCCTCCCGGAGTTCGTAGTATTTCACCTCGGGATGCCAGACGTCGGGGCGCTGGGCGGGCTCGCGGATGTCGAGGCCGAAGATGGTTTCGGCGATGCGGAACATGCCGGCGAGGACGCCGTCGATGGGGAAATACGGGCGGAGCGCCTCCTCGTCGAAGTCGTAGCGTTCCTGGCGCTGTTTCTCGGCCCAGTAGGCGAGTTCCCACGGTTGAAGCGGGGCCTTGGGCTGCCCTGTTTTGGCGGCCTTGTAGTCTTCGAGTTCGGCGTTCTCGCGGGCGAAGGCGGGGGCGATGCGGGCGTGGAGATCCTCGACGAATTTCAACGCGGTCGCCCCGTCCTTGGCCATGCGGCGGTCGATGGCGTGGTCGGCGAAGTGGGCCCGGCCGAGGAGGCCGGCCTTCTCGTGGCGGAGGCGGAGGATATCGCGGACGAGGGAGGAATTGTCGTGCTTGTCGCCGCGGCCGATGTTGCCGGCGGCCTCCCAGACCTGCTTCCGGATGGCATCATCGTCGAGGTAATCCATGACCGGCACCATTGACGGGCCCTTGAGGGTAAAGCGCCAGCCTTGCTCGTGGCCACGGGCGGCGGCATCGGCGCGGGCGGCGTCGCGGGCGCTCTCGGGGAGACCGGCGAGCTGTGTTTCGTCGTCGACGAGGAGTTCCCAGGCGTTGGTGGAATCGAGGACGTTCTCGGAATACTTCTGCGTCTTCTGCGCGAGTTCGGCCTCGACGGTCTTGAGGCGATCCTTCTTCTCCGGAGGAAGGTCGGCGCCGGAGGAGCGGAAATCGGCGAGGGTCTCATCGAGGTAGCGCTTTCGGGCGCCGGTCAGAGCCTTTGCTTCTTCGGTTTCGGAGTAGGCCTTGAGGCGGAGCCAGAGGCCGTCATTGAGGCAGATCATCGAGTAGAATTCGGAGACCTTCGGCAGCATCGCGTTGTAGGGCTCGCGGAGGGCGTCGGAATTCGAGACGGAATCGAGGTGGCCGACCTTGCCCCAGGCGTGGGTGAGGTCTTCGGTCGCCTTTTCGAGGGCGAGGAGGGTGTTGTCGAAGGTGAGCGCGGTGTCGCCGAAGGATGCGGCAAGGGCGTCGATGCGGGTCTGCGCGTCGCCGAGGGCGGCCGTGATGTCGGGCACGACGTGCTCGGGCGTGAGGAGCGACCAACGGATCGGGAAAGTTTCGTCGAGAAAGGGATGGTTCATGTCTTGCATAATGGGTCGGAGGGAAGACAACCAGTAGCGGGGGCGGCCGGGATGAACAGGGAAAACTTTGAGATTGAGGAATAGGGAGAGTCCGGTAAGACTCGGGGGAGTGCGAACAATTTGAATCCGATGACTCCTTCCATTGCCTTGAAAACCGAATCCGCTGTAAAGGAACGTTACGCCGCCGGGGCCCTTGCCCAGGAAGCCGCCCTCTGCTGTCCCGTCGATTATGACGCGAAGTATCTTGAGATCATTCCGCAGGAGGTCATCGAGAAGGACTATGGTTGCGGTGACCCCAGCAAGCATGTCCGTCCGGGTGAGACCGTGCTCGATCTCGGGAGTGGAACGGGCAAGATCTGCTTTATCGCCTCACAGGTTGTGGGGGCCGCCGGGAAAGTGATCGGCATCGACATGACGGACGCGATGCTCGAGGTCGCGCGGCGCAACGCGCCGATCGTGGCGGAGCGCGTCGGCTACGCGAACGTCGAGTTCCGGAAAGGCCGGATTCAGGATCTCGCGCTCGATCTTGCCGCTCTGGAGGAGGAGCTGAAGAAGAATCCGGTTTGCGATGCCAACGCCTTTCTCGAATTGCAGGAGCTGGCGGACGATCTCAAGGTGCGGAAGCCGCTGGTGGCCGACGCCTCGATCGATGTCGTCGTCTCCAACTGCGTGCTGAATCTTGTCGCGAACGGGGAAAAGGCGGTCATGTTCCGCGAACTGCACCGGGTGTTGAAGAAGGGCGGCCGCGCCGTCATTTCGGACATCGTGTGCGATGAGGAAGTTCCCGAGGCGATGCAGCACCATCCGGAGTTGTGGAGCGGCTGCATTTCCGGAGCCCTTCGCGAGGACGCCTTCCTCCAGGCCTTTGAGGACGCGGGCTTCTACGGCGTGCGGATTCTGAATTATGACCGGCAACCTTGGCAAACCGTGAAAGGCATCGAGTTCCGCAGCATGACCGTCGAGGCCTTCAAGGGCAAGGAGGGTCCGTGCGTCGAGCGGAACCAGGCGATCATCTACAAGGGGCCGTTCAAGGCGGTCGTCGATGATGACGGGCATCTCATGGAGCGCGGGAAACGCTATGCGACCTGCGACAAGACGTTTCAGATTTACCGCCGGGAGCCGTATGCCGGGCATTTCGAATTCGTGGAGCCGCTGGCGGAGGTTCCGCTGGAGAACGCCGGGCCGTTCGATTGTTCCCGCACGGAGTTGCGCGATCCGCGGGAGACGAAGGGAACAAACTACAATGCGACGATTGCCTCGAGCGGCGCGCAGGGGGAAGGCACGGGGACGTGCTGCGGGGACGTGCCCTGTTGTTAGGGCTGGCGGGGGGTACTGCTAAGGAGGCGAGGAGCGCAAAGGGAGGAGGAAGTTTGGCCGCCTGGTTTCGGGAGGGCGTGCGGAGCGAGAGGGAACGGGCAGGAGTGACCGTTCTACGTCACGTCGCGTCACGTCAGGGCTCGAAGAGGTCGACGGCGACGAGTTTCCCGCAGTAGAGGCAGCGAGGGCGCTTGCGGGCGAGTTTACGCGCGCAATGAGGGCAGTCCTTCGCGGGACCGCGGGATTTTCGGCCGTCGAGGGTGCCGTCGGCGGCGTCGATCTCATAGACGCGGCGGACGAGTTCGTCGTCGGTGTAGCCGTGTTTTTCCCGGAGGATTCCCCAGAGGGCCTCGGTGATCATGAGGAGGCGGTTGACATCGAAACGGAGCTGTTCGGCCTCGGAGCGCGCCTCGCGGGCATCGGCGCGGGCCTCGGAGGCGTCGGCGTTGTTGAAACCGCTCTGGATGGGGTTGTAACCGTTATGGATCATGGAGTTCCGGGAGTGGTGTCGCCGTCATCCGGTTTGGGCGGGGCTTCCACCGTGAAACCTTCGGGCGTGAGCTTGATCCCGAGTTCCTTGCGGAGGATGACGAGGAGTTCGTCGCGCACCTCGGCCTTGATCTCGCCTTTCAGCTCGTCCTTGAGTTCCTCGCGGAGCATGCGCTTCAGCTCTTCGGTGGGGCCGCTGTAGTAGCTGTCGTGGTAGTGGTCGTGGTGGTCGTGCTGGTAGGGATCGTCGTCGGCTTTCCACACGTCGTCGCCGTGGTGGAGGGTTTCCGGATCATCGTGGGCGATGGTTTCCTCGGGCGTCGTCGGGGCGTCATCGACCTTCGCCTCGGCCTCGTGGTCGTAGGCCCTGTCGACGCTGCTCTGCTGGCTTTCCGAACGCGGCGGGACGTCCTCGCTGGTGTCGCCGCCGGTGTGCGGGATCTCGTTGGCGGGGTCGTAGCTGAACTCGCGGGTTTCGGGGCGTGCGGTCGGAACGGGTGTGGGGGTTTCGGCTTCAATAGCGGCGGCTTTTTCGGAGGCAGCCTTCCTCTCGGCCGCGATGCGGGCGAGGCGCTCGCGGTCGGCGGCCTGCTCGGCTTCCTCGGCGCGTTTCCGCTTTTTCTCCATGAAGTAGGCGAGCCAGATGCAGATCTCGTAGAGGACGATCATGGGGCCGGCGACGAGGGAGAGGGTGAAGGCGTCGGGAGTCGGGGTGGCGATGGCGGCGACGACGGCGATGATGACGATGGCGTAGGAACGCGTGTCGCGCATGAGTTGGTAGCTCAGGAGTTCGAGCTTCACGAAGGCCATGACGACGACCGGTAGCTCGAAGCAGAGGCCGAAGACGAGGGTCATCTGGGTGATGAAGCTGACGTAGTATTGGAGCCGGAGGTCGAACTTGATCCCGCGCTCCGCCCCGAAGGTGTAGAAGAATCCGAGAGCTTTCGGGTTAACGACAAAGAAAGCGAAGAGGACGCCGACAAGGAAGAGGAAGAAACCGATGGAAACGACCGGGACGACGAGTTTCTTCTCCTTTTCGTTCAGGCCGGGGAGGACGAATTCGCCGATGAAAACGAGGAGGAAGGGGAAGCCCGCGATGATGCCGGCGTAGAAACAGATCTTCAGAAGGGTGGTGAAGGATTCCACCGGACTGAGGACGGAGAGGAAATCCGGATTCGTCAGGACATCCGGGATGCCCGAAATCGTGAGCGGGTACTTGATGACCTCGAGCAACTGCTTGTTGAAGACGAAGGCGAGGATGGTCGTGACGAGAAGCGTGATGACGATCTTGACGAACATCTTCCGCAGATCCTCGAGGTGGGCGAGGAAGGGCTTCTCGTCTTCCTCAGGGTTCTTCGACTTGTTGGCCTTGTCGCGGAGCTTGAAGAGGTGGCTGAGGATGGACATGCGGTGTGGTGATTGGTTGTTTGTTATTGGTTAATTGGGAAACCAATTACAGGAGGCCGCGGGCGGTAAGGCGGGCGAAGGCGGAAAGGGTGAGGGAGTCGACAATCTCGTTGCGGGCGATCATGCCGCGCAACTCCTCGACGGTGAAAAGGGCGAGGTCCAGAATGGCCTCGGAATCGTCTGGCCGGGCGCCGCCGGGGAGGGGCTCAACGGCTCGGGCGAGGAAGAGGTAGATGTGCTCGTCGGTGTAGCCGGGCGAGGTGTAGTAGTAGCCGAGAGGGAGGATTTCGCCGCCGGGGACGACACCGTAGCCGGCCTCTTCGGCGAGTTCGCGCTCGATGGTGTCGCGGATGACCTCGCCGTCATGGGGGTGCCCGACGTCGTCGATCTGGCCGGCGACGATTTCCCAGAGGGCGCGGCGGACGGCGATGCGCTCCTGGCGGATCATGAGCACGCGGTTGTCGGCGTTCATGGCGAAAACGGCGATGGCGGATTTGCGGTGGGCGATGGTCCACGTCGCGCCTTCCGGGCGGCTGGGCGTGCGGTAGCGGGCTTCCTCCACTTGAAGGTAGGTGCCGTCGAGGAGGGATTCGGAGTCGAGCTTCTCCCAGCCGTCGGGATCGCCGACGGGGGAACGCTCGAAGTCATTGTCGAAGCGGGTGCTCATGAATCGCGGGGATCAGGCTTTCTTGGCGGCGAGTTTCCGCTGCCAGCGGCCGAGTTGCTTCGCGACGTTTGAGGGTGAGGGGGCTCCGACGGCGGTGCGGGCGCGGAGGGCGGTTCGGACGTCGAAGACCTTGAAGACGGAGGCGTCGAAAGTTTCGGAGAAGGCTCGGAACTCGTCGAGGGAAAGTTCGGGATACTGGCGGTTGTTCTCGACGCAGTGCGCGGTGAGTTTGCCGACGATCTCGTGCGCCTGCCGGAAGGGGACCTTCCTTTTCACGAGATAGTCGGCGATGTCCGTGGCGAGAAGGTAAGGGTCGTCGGTGGCGGCCGCCGTTTCGCCTGCGTTCACGGTCATGGCTTCCATCATTTCGGCGAAGACAGCGAGGGCCGCTTTCATCGTGTCGATGGAGTCGAAAAGCGGTTCCTTGTCCTCCTGCAGGTCGCGGTTGTAGGTCATCGGCAGGCCCTTCAAGGTGGTGAGGAGCGAGACGAGATTCCCATAAAGGCGGCCCGACTTGCCGCGTGTCAGCTCGGCGACATCGGGATTCTTCTTCTGCGGCATGAGGCTGGAGCCGGTGGTGTGGGCGTCGCTGAGGGTGACGAAGCGGAACTCGGCGGTGGCCCAGAGGACGACGTCCTCGCTGAGGCGCGAGAGGTGGGTGCCGGCGAGGGCGAGGGCAAAAAGGATCTCGGCGACGAAATCACGGTCGCTCACGGCGTCCATGCTGTTCTGCGTGATGGCGGGGAAGCCGAGGCGCTTGGCGATGCCGAGGCGGTCGAGGGCGATGGTGCTGCCGGCGAGGGCCCCGGAGCCGAGGGGCATGACATTCACCCGACGGCGCGCGTCGGCGAGACGGCCGCAGTCGCGCTCGAACATCTCGACGTAGGCGAGGAGGTGGTGGGCGAAGAGGACGGGTTGGCCGCGCTGGAGATGGGTGTAACCGGGGATGACGGCGTTCCGGTTCTTGAGGCCGCATTCGACGAGCGCTTTCTGGAGAGTCTCGAGATGGGCGATGATGGCGTCGATCTCATCGCGGCAGTACATGCGGATATCGAGGGCGACCTGGTCGTTGCGGCTGCGCGCGGTGTGGAGCTTCGCGCCGGCGGGGCCGATTCTCTGGGTGAGCGCGGCCTCGATGTTCATGTGGATGTCCTCGAGAGTGACCTTGAAGTCGAAGGTGCCGGCGGCGATTTCCTTCTCGATCTCGCGCAGGCCCTTCCGGATGGCGTTGAACTCGGCGCGCGTGAGGATCCCGGCCTCGACGAGGGCCTCGGCATGGGAAAGGGAGCCCCGAATGTCGTGGGCATAGAGGCGCCAGTCGTAGGAGATGGATTCTCCGTATTGCTGAACGCGGTCGGTGGTTTCTTTCTGGAATCGGCCTTTCCACATGGTGTTTCTCTGGGTCGGTAGGAGGGTGCGGACGTGAAGAAACGGGAAATGCGCAGGAACGCAAGGGATTGGTTGATTAGGAAATGGGAGATTCGGTGATTG
>JAHEDC010000719.1:0-30311 GCA_024641425.1 Verrucomicrobiales bacterium
AAAAAAATCTGATAAATTTCCATGAAACGCATTCTTCGCGAACCGCTATTCCACTTCCTGCTGCTGGGCGCGGGTCTTTTTTACGCCTATGGCGCGATGCAAAAACCCGTTGCTGGCGGGGGTGCAGGCGAGATCGTCGTGACGATGGGGCAGGTAGAGAACCTTGCCGCCACCTTCGCGAAGACCTGGCAGCGCCCCCCAACCCCGCAGGAACTGGCGGGCTTGGTCCGCACGCACGTTCGCGAGGAGATCTATTACCGGGAAGCCATGGCGATGGGGCTGGACAAGGACGACACGGTCATCCGCCGCCGCCTGAGCCAGAAGATGGAGTTTCTCTCCGAGGACATCGCCGCCCAGGTAAAGCCGACAGATGCCGATCTATCGGCTTATCTCGAGGCGCATGCCGACTCGTTTCGCGTCGAGCCACGGTTCACATTCCGCCATGTGTTTCTCAACCCTGAAAAACATGGCGAGAACCTTGCCCGCGATGGCGCGCAGCTGCTCGCGCAGTTAAATGAGGCAGGTGTCCAGGTCGATGCCTCGCAGCTCGGCGATTCGTTGATGATGGAGCACCAGTTCTCGGCAGCGAGCACCCGCGAGATCGCTAGTCAGTTCGGCGAGAAGTTTGCAGCCAAGCTGCCAGGCTTGGTGCCTGGCAAGTGGCAGGGGCCGATCGAATCCGGCTATGGAGTTCACTTGGTTTTGGTCAGCGAACGGACGGAGGGGCGCCTGCCCGCGCTGGCGGAGGTGCGCGAGGCCGTGGAGCGGGAGTGGGACAACGCCCGGCGGTTGGAGATGAACGAGAAGTTCTATGAGGAGCTGCTCAAGCGCTACAAGGTGACTGTCGAGGGCTTGGAGCCTGCCGGGAAGGAAAGCAAAGTCGTGGCAAACACGGAGGAATGAAGCACATCCTGATCTTTCTGGCCTTGCTCGATGCCATCGCGTCCGTCGCGTCGGCACACGAATTGCGTCCCGCCTATCTTGAGGTGCGCGAGAAAGCCGCCGACACCTACGATGTTTTGTGGAAGGTGCCCGGGAAAGGGGAGAACATGCGGCTCGGACTCTACGTGGAGTTTCCTTCCGACTGTGTGAACGTGACCGAACCGCGTGCCGCCATGGTCAATGGGGCTTTTGCCGAGCGTTGGACGGTGAAGCGTCCGGGAGGCCTCGCTGGTGGCAAGATTCATATCGCCGGCCTGCAATCCACCATGACCGACGTGCTCGTTCGCCTGGAGTATCTCGACGGAACGACACAGGTCACCCGGCTCGTGCCTTCCACACCCTCCTTCGTGGTAGAGGCAACTCCACGCGCACTGGAAGTGGCACGCACTTATGCAGTGCTTGGGGTCGAGCATATCCTTTCCGGGATCGACCACCTGCTCTTCGTGCTCTCCTTGCTCCTCATCACCGGCGGGGGATGGAAATTGGTGAAAACCGTCACGGCGTTCACCCTCTCGCACAGCATCACCCTCAGTCTGGCCACGCTCGGCTACGTTCACGTTCCTCAGCGGCCGGTGGAGGCCGTCATCGCATTGAGCATCGTTTTCGTCGCGTCGGAAATCGTCCATTCGAAGGCCGGTCGGCCGGGAATCACCGAGCGCGCGCCATGGGTTGTGGCATTCCTCTTCGGGCTGGCGCATGGCCTCGGTTTTGCCGGTGGGTTAAGCGATGCCGGATTGCCGTCCGCCCATATTCCCATGGCGTTGTTGTTCTTCAGCCTCGGGGTCGAGGCCGGCCACCTTCTCTTCATTGGTGCGGTGCTGGCGCTGATCGCCCTTGGGCGGCGCATGCGCTTATCAATCCCACGCTGGGCCGAACTCGTCCCGCCCTATGTGATCGGCACTCTGGCGATGTTCTGGGTGATTCAACGTGTCACCGTTTTTTGACTAGCATAGAAATCCATCCTATTTCAAATCATATCATGAAAACACCAATCCCAAGACTGGTTCTGAACGGTATCCTTGCCACCGTAATCGCGTGCGCCACCACCGAGGCCCAAGCCGCCGATTCTCTTCCATCCTGGAACGACAGCCCGGCCAAGCAGTCCATCGTCGGGTTCGTCGCAAAGGTCACGAAACCCGGTTCGCCTGACTTCGTGCCGATTCCCGAGCGCATCGCCGTCTTCGACAACGACGGCTGCCTGTGGTCCGAACAGCCGATGTATTTCCAGGCCTATTACATCTTCGACCGCATCAAGGCCCTCGCTCCCGGACATCCGGAATGGAAGGAAAAGGAGCCGTTCGCGTCCGTTCTGAAAGGCGACGTGAAATCCGCGCTGGCTGACGGTGAGCACGCGCTCCTTGAGATGGCGATGGCCACCCACGCCGGCCTGACCTCGGAGGAATTCGACAAGGTCATCCGCGACTGGCTCGCCACCGCCAAACATCCAACGACCGGTCTCCGCTACAACCAGATGGTCTATCAGCCGATGCTCGAACTACTCGCCTACCTGCGTGCCAATGGATTCAAGACCTTCATCGTTTCGGGCGGAGGCATTGATTTCATGCGTGTGTTCGCGGAGGAAACCTACGGCATCCCGCCCGAGCAGGTCGTCGGTTCCAGCATCAAGGCAAAGTATGAGCTCCGTGAAGGCAAGCCCGTCATCGTCAAGATCGCCGAACTCGACTTCATCGATGACAAGGAAGGCAAGCCGGTCGGGATTTACCAACACATCGGCCGACGTCCGATCTTCGCCGCCGGCAACTCCGACGGCGACTTCCAGATGCTCGAATGGACAACCGCTGGTGAGGGCGCTCGCTTCGGCATGCTCGTTCACCACACCGACGCGGAGCGCGAGTTCGCCTACGACCGTGAGTCCCATGTCGGAAAGCTCGACCGCGGTCTTGTCGAGGGACCCGCACTCGGCTGGACCATCGTAAACATGAAGGGCGACTGGAAATCCATTTATCCTGCAAGCCCGGAGTAGCGCGTCCATTCGCAAAGCCTCCCGGAACCAGGAGGATTGTGCGCGGGACATCCCGCTTTTCCTGTCGGAATCGCCGAGGCCATGAACGCCCCATCATCGGCCACGGGTCCGTGGTCGAACGCCTGCTTATCCCTTTCCTCGCCGACGGGCATGTCCACGTGGATGGTCTGCCGACCTCTTCATTGGCTCCCGCGAACTCTCAGCCGCCCGAGAGACTATTTCATTGCCCCAGGCCTGTATTTCAGGACGAGGCGGGTGCATTGGGGCTCCATGCCGGGGAGGGTGGCGACGGGCTCGAAGAGGGTGAGGTTGTCGAGGGCGGCGATGACTTCGGGGAAGGTTTCTTCCGCGAGGGGCTTCTGGGCGTAGTTGACGTAGAGGGGCTTCTTCTCGGCGTCGGCGCGGAGGGCGAGGGCGCGGAGGTCTTCGAGGGTTCTGACTTCGTACGCGCCGGGGTCGTAGCCCTGGGTGTGCATGTGGAATTGCCCGCTGAGGGTGTCCTCGTATTTCGGGTCGCGAGGATCGGCGTGGTCGCCGCGCATGGCGCGGACGGACTCGGTGAGAGGCTCGATGGGATGGTGGCGCAGGCTTTCGCGTTGATCCCAGGTGACGGTGGCGAACCATGCGAGATAGAGCGCGCCGAGAACAGGGAAGACGTGTCTTTTCCCCCGCGAGAGGACGAGGAGCCCGGTGGCCGTGACGAGGGCGAGGCCGGGGATGGTGAAGACCATGTACCAGGGGTAGAGGTATTTCCCCCCGGCGACATTGTGCGCGTACATCAGGAGGGGGGCGAAGAAGACGATGCCCGCGAAGACGCGGGTGAGACCGCCCGCGAGGACCATGCGGATGAGGCCGATTCCGAGAAGGACGGGGATGACCACAAGAATGGAGTAGTAGAGGAGGGGGGCGGTCTCGGCGAAGTCGTGGACGGCGTGGCAGAGGGGATTCGCGTGATCCCAATCGGCCCAGGGCATGCCGGTGCCGATGAAGTCCCACTCGTCGGTGAGCCATGCGATGCCGATGTCGCCCTGGACGCGCTCGCGGTGGAGGTAGTCGATGAGCTGGGGAACGCAAGGGCCGTAGCACTGGAGGACAAGCATGCCGGCGAGGACGTTCGCGACAGCGAAACGGCCGAGGGTGGGGAGGCGGGCGCGTTTTTCGCGCTTCAAGGCGAGGTAGAGGAGGGCGAGGGCGTTCTGGACGACGAGGATGTAGAGGATGCCGGGGTAGGCGAAGAAGACGAGGAACTGCACGGCGGCGTAGCCGAGCCACCAGCGCCAGCGGTCGGTTACAAGGGCGTTGAAGAGGAGGTGGAGCATCGCCGGAAGGAGAAGGAAGACGAGGGCGTAGCCGCGGCCCTCGACAGCGTAGCGGAGGAACCACGGATGGAGCATGAGAATAGGGGGCGCGAGCGCGCCGATCCCGTTGCCGCCGAGGCGACGGGCGAGCAGTCCTGTGGTAACGAGTCCGAGGAGGCCGGCGAAGTAGGCGGGGAGACGGAAGGCGGTCTCGCTGAAATACCAGTCGCTCTTTTTCGGCGCGCCGGATTTGACCCAGACGGTGTGGCTGGCGCGGGCGAGGATGGAGAAGAGGTTGTGGTTGTTTGGGCCGCGCTTGTAGCCCCACACGGTTTCCTCCCAGGGAATCTCGTGGAACCGGAGCTCGTCCTCCTTGCCCTTGCGTTCGTAGAAGCCGTAGACATGGCGCTTCATGGTGTATTCCTCGTCGCCCCAAAGGCTCTGGGCAAGGCGCGGAGAGCCGGCCCACGCGGCGACGAGGACCGTAACGCCGAGGCTGAGCCAGAAAACGCGAGGGCCGCCGACGGACGGGTAGCCGACGGGCAGGAGATTCTGCGGGGCGGCATGATCGGCGTTGGAGTTTGCGCGTCGCATCCAGAGGGACGAGGTCGCAAGGAGGAAGGCGCAGAGGCCGGCATTGAAGGCGGCGGCATACCAGAGGCCGGTGACAACACACTCGTGGGTCACGAGTTTCTGTCCTTCCTGCCGATCCGCGGGGATGCCCGCCTTCCAGGGCTTTTCCGCGAGAAGGCAGAAGAGGAGGAAGCCGCAGAGCGCGACGGCAAGGAGGATCCTCACCGTCTTCTCCGAACGGGTGCCCTCGAGCAGCGAGAGCGGCCATCGCCGGGCGGGGCGGGCGATGGACGGGTTCTCGACGGGCTCCATGGGAAAGGGATTCCCCTACGATTTGCCAAGCCGTGCCATGGGGAACGAGCGCTCCATACCCTCGTGGATGCCGATGGGATTGTAACCCAGATCCTCGCGGGCCTCCGACCAGTCGGGATTGGCATCCTGACTGATGCCGGCGATGGCGTTCTTCGAAAGCGGCGGCTTCTTCATCGTCGCGCGCATGCCGGCGGCGATCATCTCGCAGACGGGGACGGGGAGGTGGACGAAGGATTTCGTGATGCCCTGATGCTTGAGCATGAGCTTGCCGAGTTCCTCGATGGAGATTTCCTCCGAGCCGGAGAAGGCATAGGTCTTGCCGTAGGCCTTCGGGTTGTTGGCCACGGCGAGGAAGCCCTTCATCATGTCGTCGACGTGGACGGGGTTCTTCATCGCCTTGCCGTTGCCGATGAAGGGGACGATCGGGAACTTCTTCAGGAATTCGAGGTACATCATGAATTCCTCCCCGCCGTAGGAATTGTAGGCGAGGGTGGGGCGGATGATCGTGTATTCCATCTTGTCCTGCTCCTTGATCAGGCGTTCGGTCTCGCGCTTCGAGAGCGAGTAAGGCGTCGTATAGGGATAGGTGACGGAAATGGAGGAGACGAGGATGAAGTGCTTGGCGCCGCAGCGGATCCCGCCGGCGATCATGTTCTTCGTCCCGCCGACATTGATCTTCTCGAAGCGCGTCGGATCCGGACTGAGGAGAATGGCGGCGAGGTGGTAGATGGTATCGACGCCCTCGAAGGCGTCGGCGATGGTTTCCGGCTTCGTGATGTCGCCGTAAACGATTTCGGCGTCGGTGCCGGCGAGCCGGTCCTTGTGCGGATGGTTCGGGATGTCGATGACGCGGACCTTGTTGCCTTTTTCAAGGAGTCCTTTGACAAGGGTGGTGCCCATGACGCCGAGGCCGCCGGTGACGAGGATCATTTTGGTTTTTAGTTGTTGGGTGTTGGTTACGGGGAGGGTCGCCTACCACATTTTCTCGCGGTCGATGAAGACCATGTGCCAGAGTTCGAGGATGACGAGGGAGAGGACTTGTTTCAAGTAAAGGAATTCGCCGGTCGCCATTTTGTCGACGAGGAATTGCACCGCCTTCGGATCGAAATAGCCGCGCTTGCGGATGCGTTCGGGATCGAGGGTGAGCTTGAGGAGATCCTGCACCTTTGGATTCTTGTGGAAATTCTCAAGCGGGAAGTAGAACGGGTTCTTGCTCCGCTTCACGTTTTCCGGCGGCAGAAGCTTCTTGCCGAGTTCGCGTTCGATGAACTTGTCGGTGAGACGGTTGACCTTGAGGTGCGGCGGCATGTTGAAGGCCTGCTCGACGAGGCGGTGGTCGAGGAAGGGAATGCGCAGTTCGACCGAGTGGGCCATCGTATTCGCGTCCTGCCGGTGGAGGAGGTTGTCCTGCAGCCAGTCGTCGAACTGGAGGTGAAGGAGGCGGTCGAGGAAGGGCCCGGTGGTCGTCCGCGGCGGAGTGATCCAGCTTTCGCGGGCCTGTTCCTTGAAGCCGTCGGCATAGACGAAGCGGCGCTCGTCAAGATCCCAGAGGGCCTTCAGGGCGACGTAGTTCTCGTGGAGGTTGCGGTCGTAATACTGGCGGAGGTAGTCGACGGTCTTGGCCTTGCCCTTCTTGCCAAGATAGGCGGGGTAGATGAAGGCCTTGTCGAGGAGCCAGACGGGCACGGCGTCGAGCAAGGGGGCGACGGCTCCCTTGTTGAGGAACTTCGGCATGAACTTCCGGTAGGTCTCGGTCCAGCGGATGATCTTGTGGAAGGAATAGCCGGCGTAGTTCTCGTCCGCCCCGTCGCCGCCGAGGACGACCTTGACCGTTTTCGACGTTTCCTCGGCGAGCTTGTAGTAGGCGAGGAGAAGGACATCGCCGACGGGGCGCTCCATGTGCCAGAGGACTTTCGGCAGGAGGTCGAAGTCGTCGACGGTGACGTTGACCTCGTGGTGGTTCGTCCCCAGACGGGCCGCGAGGGCGCGCGACTGGCCGGTCTCGTCGATGGGGGAGTTGAAGCCGATGGAAAAGGTATTGATCTTGTCCGCGTAGCGGGTCATGGCCGCGGCGACGATGCTGGAATCGATCCCGCCGCTGAGGTAGGCGCCGACGGGGACGTCGCTGCGCATGGTGAGCCGGACGGCGTCGAGGAAGAGGTGCTCGAACTCCTCGTGGTATTCCGCGTCCGGGCGGTAGGGGCCCTCATGCATCCGGATGTCCCAATAGCGGTCGACGCGGATCTCGTTCTTGCGGACGTCGAGCCGTAGCTTGTGGGCTGCCGGGAGGACGAAGATATCCTGGAAAAGCGTCTGCGGCTGCGGGACGTAGCGGAGACTCAGATAGGGGTCGATGGCGGCCACATTGCAGGCGCGCTCGACGGCCTCGTGTTCGAGAATGGCTTTGGCCTCGGAGCCGAAGAGGAAACGTCCATTCTTGTGGTAATAATAGAGCGGCTTCTGACCGGTGCGGTCGCGGGCCATGAAGACGGTCTCGTTCCGCGAATCATAGAGCGCGAAGGCGAACATGCCGTTGAGCTTGTCGAGGCAGGCTTCGCCATATTCCTCGTAGGCGTGAACGATGACCTCGGTGTCCGAATGGGTGCGGAAGACGTGTCCCTTCGCCGTCAGTTCCGCCGCCAATTCGACGTAGTTGTAGATCTCGCCATTGTAGCAGATCGCCAGCGATTGGTCCTCGTTGTAGATCGGCTGTGCACCGCCTTCAAGATCGATGATGCTGAGGCGCCGCATTCCCATGGAGAAGCTCCCGTGGTGGTAGAAGCCTTCGCCGTCCGGACCGCGATGGCGGATGGCGTCCGCCATTCGGCGCAGAAGCGCCGTGTTCTCTCGCCCGGTAAATCCAAAAATGCCGCACATGGTCGTGTATGCCTTATGGAAGCGCTTCGCCGCTAGGGATGCGATCTGACGAAGAGGGCAATTTCGTCGCAATACACCGGTTTCGGTAAATGCTTGCGAAAGGGTGGCGACTGGAGACGAGAAGAAAGGGCTGACATGGATGAGGAGGGCGACTATCGTGCACCCTCCGAATTTTCGTCAACATCAATTCCTCAATACCTGCCGCTTGCGACTCATAGTTCTTGCAGCTACTATGATGCGTGTGGTGAAATTACCGCCTTTTCTGATCGGACGGTGTAGGGAAGAAGGAATGGAGGCAGTGACGGCAGTGACGGCAGTGACGGCAGTGACGGCAGTGACGGCAGTTAAAAAAGAGAGTCAAGAGGCCGATTTATTTTGCAAACCTTAAATTCTTATATTCGTTGACAAAGTGGGCCGACTCTCTATTCTTGCCAAATTACACTTGTTGCCTTCGGGTCAAGTAAAAGCGACGATTTTCCGTGATCGATCATTAATCAACGTGCGAATTCATTTTCATCATGGCTTTCACCTTTAAAAGTCTTTTCACAAAAGATGACGGGCGGGGTGGTCGGCAAGTGGAAGCCAATGGACGTCTCAACCTGAATCTCGGCATCGCGCCGATGCCATCAAGTGCTCCGAATATCGAGAGCACAAACCCGAATAGTCAAGCCATGCAATCTGAAGGAAATTCTCCATTCGCGACAAACTCACCAGGAAGTCCTTTTGAGCCGATGCGGGCCGCGACTCCTTCTCCGTTCGAGGTGGCTCCGATCCAGCAGGGTGGAAACAGTCCTTTCTCGCCGTCAGGGAATGTGGGCGCGCCTGTCAGTCCTTTTTCAAGTGCGACTCCCCATCCTGCGATGCAATCCCCCTTCACGGTAGCGCCGCCGCCCACTCAGCAGGCCTCGCCGTTTGAGGCCGCCCCGCAACCGCAGTTTCAACCACAGCCGCAGCCGCAGTTTCAATCACAGCCGCAGCCGCAGCCGCAATCACAGCCGCAGCCACCGTTTCAACCGCAACCGCAACCGCAACCGCAGGCCCAATCGCCTTCGGCGGTGGGCGGGTACAACGGTCAGTTTGGCAGCGCAGGCTCTCCGCCCCAGAGTCCCTTCGCGGTCTCGCCTCAACCAACTCCCTTTCCGGGCGCGGCCTCATTGGCCCCCAATCCGAGAGTGCAGGATCTTGAGAGCAAGGGATTCCGACCTTTGAGCAGTTTGCCCGGCGGAAGTGTGCCCGCTTCGGCGCGTTCGTCCGAAGGACTATCGAAGGGGGAGGGGATATCCGCAACCGGGGGCTTTGCTGTGGCCGGGCCTGAGGCTGGCCTCGCCCCGTCCTCCACCCCAGCGGGCCCACCAACTCAGGCAATTCCGTCGACCGATTCCTCGGCGCACGGTGTCCCGGCCCCGGCCTTGCCTGCATTCGGGGGGAATCCGCCCTTTCCGGCCCAGAATTCGACCCTGGTTCAGCCGCAGCAAAGGGACGATGTCGGAACTTCGCACCAGCCTCCCGCCGGATTTCCATCGTTGTCGGACGAACCCGTGCGGCACCCGTCGTCCCACGCTTCTTTGACGGGGTTCGAGAGTGGGGAGGAAAAGATCGAACTGAGCGTGCGTGAAGTCCTTCTTGATGTTTCCCAAGAGCACTTGGGCTTTGATCCGTCGAGAGTTCCCGCTGATGTGATGGCTCGCTTTCCCCTTTCCCTGCTAAGGCCTCAGTTGTCGATGGGACGGGTTATTGTGAAGCTCTCCGACGTGGTGGATGGATGTGCGGAAAAATACCGCCCGGCTTTTGCCAAATCGAATATGGAGAGCAGCGTGAGCCTTCCAATCGAGAGCATCTTCCATCAGCTTCCCCTGGAAGTCGAGAAGGCTCAACCGGCCGCTGCCGTTCCGAGCAATCCCTTTTCATTTGAGAGAGCTGCGACTCCCACCACCCAGATTCCGGCGCCTGAAATGGAGTCGGCGAAGCCCTTTGAATCCCGTCCGAGCACTCAGGCGAGCCCCTTTGGGATGGAGACCTCGTCTCCCCCGGCCGGTGCGTTTGGCAGCCCTGCCGCCGCGGGCGCCGGACTGTCCGCTTTTGAGACGCCGTTTTCCGGACAGGCGGCGGCTGATGCCGGAAAAGCACTTTCCGATGTGCAGGATTCCCCTCCGCCAGGGGCAGTTCCCGCTCCTTCTCCCTTCGGGTTGCCTTCGTCGGCGCAGGCGGCCTCGCCGAACTTCGAGCCCGTAGCCAAACCGGGCCTTCCATGGGATGCGCCGCTCTCCCCAACGTCCTCCATCCCGTCGCCAACAGCATTTGCAGGGCTTCCACCGCTTGGCGGCGCTCCGGCGGGATCACCGCCACCCCACTCCTCCAAGTGGCCGGCTTCTGATTCCCCGTTCTTCAGCGAAGGTGACGACGAAGCCGCCGAATCGTCGGAGCATGCGGTGCCGCCGAAATCTTGGGACTTGAGCGCACCGCATGGAGGCAGTTCGTTTGCCGCCTTCGGTGCCCCCGCGTTTGAAGACGACGCCGTGGAGTCATTCGAGTCACTGGGCAGCGCGGCTGACGAGGCCGCGAAGTCCGATCTCGCGCACGGGAATACCTTCGAGCCAGCGGCAGGATTCCAGGCAGCAAGCTTTTCAGACGACAAGGAACAGCTTTCCCTGAGAGCGCTCTTTATGAGCGACGAGCGCTTCGATTCCAATGCTGTGGTGTGCCACTGCGAGGCGCTTCCGGGAATCGATGCCTGTGTGCTCCTTTCGACGAACGGAAAGATTCAGGCCAGTTCCGGCAACGGGGAGGGAGACTTCGCAGTGAAGGCATCCTCCATGCTCGGAGCGGTCATTAGTCTCGCCGAGGGGCTCGGACTTTCCGACGCTGAGAATTTCTCCATGCGCACCGACAAGGGAATGGTGAGCTTCTTCAAGGCGGAACCGGTTTATCTGGGAGTGCAGCACAGCAACAAGGGCTTCGCGCCCGGGGTGCAGGAAAAACTCTCCCTCGCCAGCGTCGAACTTGCCAAAATGGCTGCTTCCTGACGTGCTCGGCAACGCGCGGCGCGAAAAATCCCACCATGCCTGTCGTTAACCATACGAGTCGGGACGTTCAGTTCAAAGTCGTTTACTGCGGCCCGGGAATGGGCGGCAAGACGAGCAATCTCCTCTACATCCACTCCCGTCTCGGGGCCGACCGGCGGGGCGACTTGTGTTCGTTGGCGACACGTACGGACCGCACCGTTTTCTTTGATTTCCTTCCGGTGAACGCGATGGAGATCAACGGATACCGGGTGCGCTTCCAACTCTACACGGTTCCGGGCCAGGCCTGCTTCTCCGAATCCCGTTCGATGGTGCTGAAGGGAGTCGATGGTGTCGTTTTCGTCGCCGATTCGAGGATCGAGCGCCGTCAGGCCAATATCGACGCGATGGGAATGGTGCGCGAGGATCTGGGAAGACTGGGGTATTCCCTCGATACGTTGCCGTGGGTTTTACAATACAACAAGCGCGACTTGCCTCAGATTCTTCCGAGGGAGGTCATCGATCATGACCTGGGGCTTTCGGCAGGGGCATTGCCGCGTTTTGAAGTCTGTGCGACAAGCGGGTTTAACGTCTTTGGGACCTTGGACTTGCTTTCGCGAATGATTCTTCATCGTTTCCATGACTCGAAGTCCGAAAACAGGGCGCGAACGCTCCTTCGGAAGGAATGCGATGTCGCCGTAAGCGCGCACTGAGGCGCAGCCTCGACCAACCAGATTGTTCCGCCATGGAACCCACTAATGAATCGTCCGGCCACGGCGGAATGTCCGAAGAGGGTGTCCCGCGCGATGGAACCGCCTTCGCGCTCCACGCTTTCTGCAATGAAGCGGGAGTTGCCTTCGCCGCCCTGATCGACGAAAGCGGCGCCGTCATTTCCTCATCCTCTCCCCAGGGACTCGCCCCCCGGAACCTCCCCGAGATTGGAGCGATCGCGGCGGGTGCCTTCGGCGCGACCGCCTTGCTCTCCCGGAAGCTGGGAGAAGGCGGCGACGACGGTCTCTACCAGCCTGGAAAACGTTGGCACTATTTTCTGGTTCCCGTCACCGATGATGCGTTTCTGCTTTCGGTCTTCGACGGGGACACTCCGGTGGGGCTCGTGCGCGTGGGAGCCGGGCGGGCCCGTTCCGCCATGGCTGCCAGCCTCGCATCCAGTCGTGAACGCCCGATCTGGCCATGAAATATTTTTACCCCTCGTTTTATGAAAGATCTTGGTCCCTCCGTGGATCGGTGATATTTCCTCATTGCCGGTTTCCCCACCGGTTCTCTCCCCTTCCACGACTATGATTGATCTCCTCAGTAAGGGCGGCCCGCTGATGTGGCTTCTCCTCGCCTGCTCCCTTCTCTCCTTGGGCATCTTTGCCGAGCGCTTCTTCTTTTTCCACCGCTCGACGATCAACGTAAGCGAATTTCTCCAAGGTCTCTCGAACCTGATTCGAAAGAAGAACTACGCCGAAGCCCTTCATGAATGCGCCGGCACGCCAGGTCCGGTGGCCCGCGTCATTCATGCCGCCGTCATTCGCCACGAGCAGCCGCGGGCCGACCTCAAGGAGATCGTGCAGGAAGCCGGCCAGCTCGAAGTGCCGCGTTTGGAACGCTATCTCTCTGTGCTGATGACGATCGCCTACATAACGCCTCTCATCGGTCTTTTGGGAACGGTCATCGGATTGGTCGATACCTTTGTGAAATTCAGCGCGGTGAGCGGGCAGGCGACAACGATCGATCTCTCCCAGGGCGTCTATCAGAGCCTCATCACGTCCGCTACCGGGCTCGTTGTCGCGATCCCGACTTTCATACTTTTCTCCTACCTTGCCACCTACGCGAAGACGCTCATGCACGACATGGAGCGTGGTGGCATCGAGGTCGTGAATATGCTCACCGACCGCCGGGGGCACGACGAGGATATCATCAGTTTCGAGGAAGCGGGTCGCGAACGTGCGTCGCGTCGGGCGGCGCGGAAGTGACGGGACGAGGTTCCTTGTTCCCGGCGTGTTTGCCGAGGATCTGGCGGGAGGGAGGTTGACTTTCAATAGGTCGACAGACGGTGACACTCGCCGTGGGGGGGGCGCCCAGCCCGATGCGAGGATAGGCTGGATTTTTGATCCGGAGTGGATTTAGAATGATGCCATGCGCACCTTCTCCTCCCTCACTCTGTTTTTGACCATTGCTCCCTTTTGGGGAATCTCTGCGGTCGAGGAACCGACTCGAAGTGCCCTTCTCGCGAGTGCGGCCAAGCACGAGGAGGCAGGCGAGTACAAGAATGCCCTGGCCGATTACGACGCGGCGATAAAACTCGGTCCGGTCTCGGCGGAACTTTACCGTCGGCGGGGCATCACACGGTTCTTTGCGGGCGATGCGAAGGGATCGGTCGAGGATTTCGACCGGCACCTGGGGATCGAGCCCGACTACGCGCCCTACGACTGGATGCGCGGGATCTCGCTTTACTACATGGGGGAATTCGAAAAGGCCCGCGCGCAATTCGAATCCCACCAGAAAGTGAATTCCCACGATGTCGAGAACGCGGCATGGCATTTCCTCTGCGTGGCACGTATCGAGGGCGTCGAGAAGGCTCGAGCATCGCTCATCCCGATCAAAGGCGATGCGCGGGTCCCGATGAAGGAAGTGCAGTCGCTCTTCGCGGGAACGGCATCGGAATCCGATGTCCTCGCGGCGGCGGAAGCCGGGCCCGAAGCCGCGCGCCGGAACCAGCTCTGCTACGCCCACCTCTACCTCGCGCTCTACGAGGAAGCCCTCGGGAAAAAGGAGAAATCGCTCGATCATATCCGGCGTGCCGCCGGAGAATACGGAATGACCCACTACATGGGCCAGGTCGCCCGCGTGCACCGACTCCTGCGGGACAAGAAGTGATCCAAGGCGGGGAAAATCGGGCGGTGCGCTTTTTCGTTTGCGCCGCCGGTTGGGGTGTATTAATCTTCCGGCCCGTTACCACGGAACGTCTTTTACGAGGCGGATGTGGGGCATTAGCTCAGTTGGTAGAGCACTTGCATGGCATGCAAGGGGTCAGCGGTTCGAATCCGCTATGCTACACCATTTTAAATCAACGGGTTGTGAAGGGTTTTGGTGGTATGGCAACACGGCGAACACCAGAACCCTTGCTGTCATTGAAGGTCTTTGACGCTCGTTTGAGCCTCGAGCGAATAACGGAGGTCGAACGGGAGAAGGTCGCTGCGGCAAGATCGATCTCTCCACGGTAGCTGGCGAAGGGGGCGATGAGGGATTTGGACTGGAGGGGCCTGCGGGCGGCCGCTGCGAATCCTGCGGAACGGTAGAGTGCGGCGGGTCTCCTGAACGAAGATATTGCTCTTGTTCGGGAGGGACAGCCAGGCGCGTCCGGCCCCCCGACGAGATGGTGTATTGAACGGAAGTTCGTCCGCAGGCATCGCGGGCGATGGCATGAACCGCACCGGATGAAAGCCCGGGCGGTAAGCCAGGCCGGCCGGACTGGACAGAGGGCGCGCGCCCTTACCGCCGCTCCCTGGACGCAACCCCGAACCATTGAAGCTCCGCCTTAGTCCAGATGTGGAGATCATCGCGGTCTACTCGGAACTCCAGGGGGAAGTCGTATTCATCGAAATCGCGGGCAGTCGCCGAATCTGCTCCGTAAAGGAGATGAAGTTTCAGGCCCTCGGATGCATCTACGGATGAGGTCACGCGCAAAGTGCTTGTCCCCATGCAGGCGGGGGGCGATCTTAAAACGGGAACCGATATCCGACGCCTCGACACGGCTGGAAGGGTCTGCCGGATTCGTATCAACCAGTCGGCGACCAAGATCCTCGTGTCGCTGAAAGTTGAGAAGAGGACGCAGGTCTTGATTGTCACCAGCGGCAGGATTGTGAAAACAATCCCTCCTCCGAACGGTCACGCCGGTGCGGCATTTTCACCCGATGGTCGGTTCGATGCGTTGGGAGATCCACAGGGCACCGTGATTTGCCTGAGCCTGACTGATCCGGACGCACCGATTTTCGAAGTCACAGTTTCCCGCTCTCTGCTCAACGAGATTGACCTTTTCCTGGACGGCGATTTCCTCCACACGTCATCTTGGGACTCCTCCTCGCGCTACGGAGCCCGACCGGTTCGCAATTGGTGATGTTTGAGGGCAGCGCGGTGGTGCTTCCCGATGGGAAGCGACTGCTCGTCCGAAAGGGCAAGCGGGTGCAACTGCTGGAGGTGCTCCAACACAGAGAGATCACCGGTTGCCAGTCCTGCCCCGGAGGTTGGCCGAAGTGTGTCTCTGGGATACCTCCACCGGGCAAGGCTTGCCACGCTCCCCTTGCGAGCCATCTGCCTCGCGCGGTTATCCGGTCGATTTTTCACCTGATGGAACCCTCCTCGTTTACGGCTATGATTCCACCCCCGTACGCCCGGTCGGGGGCGCCGACGAATCTCTAACGCCGCCTGTTCATGACGAAATAAGGCGGGTGAAGCGTTCGCCGGATCAGAATTCCCTCGAAGTCTCGAGCGTGACGAGATCGTATTTCTTCGTTCTCGATGGCATCCGCAATTCCCCCATCGCGTTGGGGTGAGAGATGTAGATGCCACAATATCACTTCAGCCGAGAGAAACTTTGACCCAATCCGGAGCGCTTCGTCGCACTGGTGATTATGCAGGCAAAGTGGATTCCCAAGTTCGTTGCTATCGGTTGGTGCTTCCTTCCGGTGACCCTTTCCGCGCAGTGGGTCACCGAAAGTTATCCCCTGGAGGCGGGCTGGAACGCAATTTGGCTGTCCCACGACACCGCCCATGACACCATCGACAACCTGCTGGCCGGACACGTGGCGATCGAGGAAGTCTGGCGCTGGAACCCGGCCGCGTCGACGACGCAGTTCACCACCTCGCCATCCGTTCCGGTGCAGGCGGACACCCAGTGGCTCGTCTGGAAGCGTGGGTTCCCGATCGATACGACCATGACCCTGTTCGGCGCGAACGCGGCGTATCTGGTCAAAGTCGCCGATGGTGCCTCGAATTTCACCCTGCAGCTCACTGGAAAACCGGTTCCGCCGAACTACCGGTGGGCGAGCTCGGGGTTGAATTTCTTTGGATTCCCGATGCGGACACCGGACAGTGTCGCCGAGCGGAATTTCGAGACTTTCCTCTCCCACAGCAATGAGCTTACGGCGGGACCTGACATCTTCAAATACGTCGGCGGCCCCATCACAAACAACCCCGTGAAGGTCAACGCTCCCTTGCTTGAGGTGGTCCGTCGCGGGCGGGCCTACTGGCTTCGTAGCACCCAGTTCACCGACTATTACGGACCCTTGAGGATCCTTGTCTCGCGGGCGGGACTTGAGTTTGGCGACACCGGTTCGGTGGTGTCACTGCGAGTCGAAAACGTCACCGCTGTCGCGATCACCGCGACATTCACGCAGGCTGCTTCGTCCCCTGCGCCGGCAGGTTCAGACGCACTCGCTGGCGCGGTGCCGCTGCGCGTCCGCGGCGCCTTCGACCCCCTCACCGGCCAGTACAGCTACAGCGATTTCAACGCCGCTACCGACTACGTCCTTGGTGCGGGCGAAACCAAGGAGATGGTCTTTGCAGTTGATCGGCCGACGATGGCGGGCAGCCCCGGGGACGTCTTTCAAAGCATCCTCCAGGTCACCGATTCGCTGAACATCTCGCGCATCGATCTGCCGGTGCGGGCAGTGACCACCTCGCGAGCCGGATTGTGGGTCGGTGCCGCGCTCGTATCGACCGTCGACCAGATCACGGCCGCGCCCGCGCCATTAGGAGACGGCACGGCGAGCGTCGATGTCACCACCGAAGCCGATGCAAGCGTGCCGAAGGAGTTTCCGCTGCGACTGATTCTTCACCGCAACGACGCCGGGCAGGTGACGCTGCTGCAACGGGTTCACGTTGGCGAGGACAGCGGCGGGACCGTTATCGCGACCGCCGACGAGGCGCTCCTTGACCCGGCGAAGGTCTCCGGCGCCCGCCGCATTTCCAGTTCGCATTGGCCATTGGGCACAAAGTTGGCCGTTGGCGGTGACCTTGGGATCACGGGAACAGTGACGTTCAATTCCACGCTCCCCCACACGGCGGCGACCAACCCCTTCGTCCACAGCTACCATCCCGACCACGACAACAAGGACGCGCAGTTCAGCCCGACCGTGTTGCCCAGCGGGGAGGAATCGCCCACCGTCGCCCGCGCCGTCACGCTCGCCTTCACCGGCGACCCGTCTTCCCTGGGCCTCTCCGATCTTGGCTGGGGCAGCACGACCCTCGGCGGCAACTACTCCGAGACCCTCACGGGTCTGCGCGCGCAGCCCATTACGGTCAAGGGAACCTTCGTCCTCTACCGCATCACCAACATTCCGACCCTAACAGAGTGAGAGGGGCGAGAACCCCATCCCATTCCAACCATCGCACGATACCCAATTCGATGAAAATGTTCATGAAATTACCGCTTGCCCTCTTCGTTCTCGCATCGCTCACGCCATTCGTGCGAGCACAATACGAAGGGCCTCCCTCCCTCATCGATTACCAGGGGCGATTGCTGGACTCGATCGGCGCGCCCCTGGCCTCGAACGAGAATTTCGAGATCCGTTTCCGGATCTGGGACGCGCAGACCGGCGGCACCCTGATCTGGGCGGAGAAACAGATCGTCACCGTCGTCGACGGCCTCTTCTCGGTGCGGCTCGGCGAGGGCGAAGTGATCGCGACCGCCGATGGCGACCCGCTCCCGCTCGTGGGATCCATCAGTAACGGGCCTGGCGCTTTGCTAGGAGCTTTCGACGGCAAGGAGCGGTTTCTCGGTGTTACGGTCGTCGATCCGCCGGCGACCCCAGGGGAAATCCAACCCCGGCTCGCGTTCCTCGCTTCGCCTTTCTCGCTCGCGGCAGAGAAGGCGAAATTCGCGGAGTTCGGACCGAGCAACGGCTTCTTCTCGGCGGATCAGATCGGGATCGGGACGACGAGCCCGACGGCAACCCTGCACACGATCTCCTCTGCCCTGAACGCGTTTCAGGCCGGCAGCGCCAACGACAGCGCCGGCGTCAGTTTCCTGTCCGATTCGGGAGCGGTGCAGGGAGCGATCGGCTTCGCCGGCACGGCGGGCGCACTCAGTGCCAGCGCGCTCGATGGCGACATGGTGTTGCGTGGTCCTGGAACCGGCAAACTGCACTTGCAGACGGGGACTGGCACCGCCGCCATCACGATCGATGCCGCCAACAACGTCGGCATCGGCATCCTCGCGCCGACGCAAAAGCTGCACGTGGCCGGCAACGGATTGTTCGCCGGCAACGTCTATCTCGGCAGCGACGGCTATCTCGACGACGACACCACCCCGGGCGGCAATGCCGACGATTGGATGAAATTCAGTGGACATCTCGAAATGAAGAGCAGCACCGACAACTACGGGATCGTCGTGCGGGACAAGGACGTCGATGCCAACTTCCTTGCACTGACACAAATCGATGGCTTCAGCTACTTCTCCGATAGCGCAAGTAGCAGCAACTACTTCCTGCGAGGTAACGGGAGCAGCGTGCGTGTGCCAAGTCTACTGGAGGTCGGAGGGACTGGGGATTTCGGCGCGGCTGTCGCCATCGGCGATGTCGCTCTGGGTGGCGGACAAAGGCTCCATATCGAATCCAAAGGTGCTGGCAACAGCTGGGACATCATTCTCGAGGATTCCAGCCTCGCCAACGCCAACATCCGACAGGCGGGCTTGCGCCTCTCGAGCTCAGGGTTCTTCGAAGTCAGCAACTCGGGTGTCGGCGGAGGTGGAGTCAGTGGAAATCTTGCGCGGCTCGACAGCGGAGGCAATTGGACGGCGGTGAGCGACCGCCGCTTGAAGCGAGATATCGAGCGCGAGACCGGCCTCCTCAATGCTGCCCTCAAGATCCAGCCGGTGCGCTACCGCTACAAATCCGATTCCGATGTGGAGAAGCCCAAGATGCTTGGGTTCATCGCGCAGAACGTCGAGGAACAATTCCCGATGCTGGTCAGCGACGATGGGGGGACGATGACCCTCAACTACTCCGGCCTCAGCACGGTGGCCATCGGCGCGATCCAGGAGCTCAAGGCAGAAAAGGACGCCGAGATCAGAGTCCGGGACGAGAAGATCACGACCCTCGAATCCCGCCTCGCCAGGCTCGAGGCGGCGATGGCCACGCTGATCGGTGGCCAAGACGCAACGCCGGCCGAATAAGCGCCACCCCGCAACACGCACTCGCAATTCCACCGGCCAATCGAATGATTCACAAACGCTACTTCGCCCTCGTCAGTGCCGCCTGTTCGCTGGTCGGAGTTGATGCTGTGTCAGGGCAGGCCCTGCCACAGTTTGAGAACAGCATTCGCAACACGTTTTCGGAGACCGGGGCTCCACCCGACCCGGAGCCGCCGGGGCCGACCGCCCGCACCGGCCTGCAGTTCGAGAGCGGCACCGCATTCGGAGGCTGGCAGACGACCCGAATCAAGGATGGCGCGTCCGTTGTCGCAGGAAGCGTCTCCGAAGTGCCCGGCTCACCCGGCACTGTCATCGTCCCGTCCTACACACCACTGGAGGCGGACGGGATCACGCCGATCACGAGCCAGACGATCCAGCTCGATTCCGTAAAGATCGGGCGGCCGATGGTATCGCGGGCTGTTTCGTTCGCGTTCGGTTCGATCATCCCCCGGCCTGACCGCCGCCCGGATGGAATGCCGCTGAACCCGAATATTTTCGCCGAAGCCGAATTCTATTTCAAGGAACCCGCCAACTCCGCGACCGGAGGCTTCTACTGGAGCCCGCACGCGGAGAAGGTTTTCGCCTCGCAACCGGGCGTGGTTTCGATCGATTGGAAGGAACGGGTTTCGGGAGACATTTTCACCCAGACTTACACCATCTCCAACTCTCCAGTGAAACCCGCCAAGGCACTTTACTGGACCGAGCGCGATTTCAACGGGCCACTCGTGACCGTGCCCGGGACGCGCGTCAGCGCGGTCAACGTCGTCCACACGGCACAGTTTCCCAAGAACGTCGCCATCCCGGATTCCTACGACTTCGACCCGAGCAACCCACCCGACCTGCTCCCCCCGGTGATCACGCCAGAGAACCCGCTCGACCCGCCGGGCACTCTGCCTCTTGAGACCCGAACGCTCTGGCATTCGACGCTGGATAGTTCGATCCACGCCTATAACCTAGAGGGTCGCGTGTTTGTCGAACTGCTCGGGGACCTGCGCGAACCCGCCAGGATCCACCGCGAACACCTCGGGTTCGAAATCGTCGATGTCTCCCAGGAGACACGACCGAAGGAACTGCGTGTGGCCATCGGCGAACGCGTGCTCCCGGTGGACGAATCCGATCTGACGCCAGAGACGGTAGCGCTCGAGGCTACCATCGTCGCCGGTCGGGCACCGGAGGCCTACGTCTACGAACACGCTTCGCTCGGCGGCTTGGAACGCGACCTCTACGCGATCCGTGAAACGAGCCCGATTCAAGTGATCGACCGCAACGGCGATGGGACCATCGACGAAGAGGACGAGCAGCAGAGCAACGAGGTGCTCATCTACTGGACCGAGCAAGGCGTGATGCAACTGCGCTGGCCGAAATTGTATGTCGGCTACATCTTCAAGTGGCCCGAGGAGTATCTCGACAACCCCGCCACCGAGGACGATCTCCGCCAGCTCTACGCGTTGTATGCGAGACCCGAGTCTGCCGACGACGCGGAGGCCACCGGCGTGCAGTTGGACTCCAGCAATATCCCCGTCCTCACCTATCAGGATGACCCTGCCGGACTGCATGCTCAACTCACGCCGCAAAGCATCTTCTATACCGTCCCCGGATCCGGCAACCGTTCGCTGATCCGCTACACCCGTGGCGACGAGATCTGGTTCGAGCGCATCTATTCACAGGTCAGCTCGGACTTCGACGGTTATGCCACCACCTCGGCGGCGGTGATCGGTGGTCGCATCAACCAGCCGGCTGGCATCGAGACCAGCGTCGGCTACATCCGGCAGGCCACCGGCGACGCCTTCAACGTGGGGGCGTATCTCGATCCGTTCGCCGTCGGCTTCGAAGAATCCGCTGCCGGGGCGATCATCCCGGTCAATGCGTTGACAGGGAATGACCAGTTGGAAGTCTGGTGGTATGAGGCGAGCGAGCCGCCGGCCGGAACGACCTTCACGGCTACGCAATGGCCCTCGCACGTCCGCACCTACCAGCTCGCCTGGCCGGTGACTGACCCGGACGATGCCAACCTCTACGACGAAATCGTGCTGGCGCGCAACGACGGCTCCGGCGAGCTTGGCGTCGCCGCGGGTGGCACCATTTACCGCCAGCCGGAACCCGGCCTGCCCGGTTTCAATCCGAATGAAGAACACGCGCTGATGAGCGGCGGCGTCGTCTGGGCGTTGCGCGACGACTTGAACACGGCGAGTTCTTCGGAGCCGTTCGTGCTGATCGACTACCTCGCCGCGGATGACCGGCCTGCGATGGTGACCCGGCGCGTCGTGCGTGAGAACGCCGCGCACACATTTAGCTACGAAGTGCCGGTCGGCGTGATCCTCCAGGCACCGATGCCACTGCCGGTCATCCCGCTGCCGATCGACGAGCTCAGCGGCGACGTCAGGAACATCGAAGTGGGTTTTCCCACCGACGTGCCCGCGACATTCGTCGGCAACGAGGACGGATATGAGCATTACGAGAGGTTCACCTACGTCGACCGCAAAGGTTCGACCTGGATCTACCGCGGCCCGCATGGCGACGACGTCAACGTCGGCGGGGTCGATGATGCTTCGAAGTTCTTCAGCATGCACTACTTCTACAAGACGCAGGCCTCCTTCGATTTCCCAGGGCTCGCGGCACCCCCGCTGGGAACGATCGTCCCCTATCTGCGCCCCTACACCAACGGCATGGATCCATCGGGCGGGTTCGATGGCGATCCGATCGCAGGCGATCCCGCGCTGGTTCAGTTCACGCCAATCTGGCCGTCGAACCCGCCGGTGCTCGGCGTGGCCGAAACGCTCGGCCTCCCCAAACGCGGCTTGCCGGCGGTGAGAGGTCAGACCAGCGCGCGCCTGCTCTACGAGCAGTCGGTCGCCGTTGACCTGGCCGAGAGAACCCGCAGCGCCAAGCTGTTCGATCCCACCCGCGCCAAGACCCACAACATCTCCGCCGTTGGTCTGGAGGCGCTTCCCGGCTCGATTTTCACCAGCGATTACCTCGGCAAGACCTATTTCCCCAAGCTCCCTCCGCACCTCAGTCGGAGGCTCTACTTCGATGCCAACCTCAGCCCGCTCGGGGCGCTCGTCTTCGTCGGGGAATTCGTCGATGCGCCACTCGGCGAGGATTATTTCCTGCTCAACGTGATGAGCGAAAAGGACGTCGCCGACGCCAAGGGGCTCGTCGATAGCGCCGATCCTGACAAGGCGAAGTGGGAATCGATGATCGACTTGCTCACAACGCGGATCGAAACGTTTACAGAAGATCCAAGTCGTCGCGGGACCTACATCGTGGATCATGCCCACTCTGCCGGCCCGCGTGATCTCGCCGAGATCGTCAGCGACGACACCGCGGTCGATTCCTACGCGATCTCCGCCGCGGGTGGGGGGACGGGTTACGTCGTCATGGTGACCGGCGACGGCGAGGCGTTTACCCCGGTGGCCGATCCGGTTTCGGTGCATGTATTCAAAGTCGCCCCGCCGCTCTACCGCGGCGAGTTGAAGGTGCTGGCGTCGGCCAACCCGCTGGACGAAAAGCTGACGCTGCAGCACTCGGGTGACTTCGCGGGCGAACCCAGCGACTACGAATTCGCGTGGATCACGGCACAACCTGTCGGTGGCCTGCCGCCCGTCCTCTACACTTTCAGCGGGCTCGGCGTCCTCCCCAACGGCCCGGCCCGCAGCTGGGCCTTCCTGAACAACCCGGAAGCCGGTTACGAAAGCGCGCGCGTCTACAGTTTTGACGACAGCCCATGGGGTGTCCCTGGAGATCTCGAGTTCAACTCTCTGGTCATTAACGATGGCAACGGCACAGCCGCCAACGGGACGACCCTGCCGCATGCGGTGCTCCGTGACACGTTGGACTGGCCGGGTCCGCCGCCGATCGACCTCTACCTGTCGATCGACATCGCCGAGAACGACGGTGCGGTGGTTTACTTGAACGGCGCGGAGCTCGCGGTCTGGAACGTGCCCGGACGCGAGAATTCGGTGCCCACCGCCGCCCCCGGTACCATCGCTGGCGATACCCTGTCGCTGGTGTTTGCCGTCGCGCCGGAGGTGCTGCAGCCGCAGAACACGGTGACCGTCGATTTCTTCACCACTTCGGATCCCGGTGCGACGAGCGATTTCGATCTGCGCCTCGACAGCCAGCAGGAGACCGCCAACCTCGCCGGCTGGCAGGATGCCACCAGTGGGGCGACCGCCGACCTGGGCGAGACCGGCAAGGTGCGGCACATCATCGAAGGGGCCAGCATCTTCACCCTGACCGACAACTATTTCACTCTGCGCTACCGCGCGCTGCCCGGCACGCCGGCCGCGCTCGCTACCGGCGGCGATGCGACGAACCCGGGCGGCTGGTCGCGCTGGATGTCGCCACAGCTCGCCGAGGGTTGGATCAAGCGGGCGCTCGCCGGCATCAACCCGTTCGAGCAGCGTGTCACCGACTTGCTCAACAACCCGGTCAACACCGAAGTCAGCCTGTTGACCCAAGCCGGCGCCCGCTGGGAAGGGGACATCGCGCTCAATCTGGCCAACATCGATGATTTCGGACTGATCGAGATCTACGAGACGATCCTGCGCCGTGGGAAGGGGTTAAGTATCTCCGGTGCGCCGCCCCTCAACGTGCCCGCCGCCAACGACGCCCTGCTGCTCGCCGCGGGCTACCTCAACGATCTCTACATCCTACTTGGAAACGAGGCCTTCGCCGACGCCGCCAACCCGACCATCGCCTTCAGCACCGACAGCGGCGTCTTCGGCACCAGCGCACAGTTCGGCGAGCTGAATACCGCCCTGTTCGCCTTCAAGGGGCAGTTGCCGAACGTGCTGGAGGAGGAACTCGCGCTGCTGCGCGGTCGCGACGACACCCTGCAGCCGAGCGTCCAGACCTCCCCGGTCTACAACCGCATGGTGTGGAACTTCACGGGGGGCATCAATGCCGGCGAGGTTGTCTACGCGCTGAACTACAACATCAAGGACCTCAACGCCGACGGGGCTGCCGACGCCACCGATGCCGTGATCCAATATCCGCAGGGTCACGGCGACGCCTATGGTCACTACCTGACTGCGCTCAAGGGCTACTACAGCCTGTTGTCGAACCCGAACTTCGCCTGGACACCACGCATCGAGGCGGTCAGCGTCCTCGGACAACCGGTGAGCATCGACTTCCTCGACGAGCGGAAGTTTGCCGCCGCCGCCGCCGCCCTCGTCCGCACCGCAAGCCAGACCCTCGACCTCACCTACCGCCAACAGTTCACCGCCGACGAGAACGCCGGCTGGGATCACTTGTCGGACGGCACCCTCAACACGAACACGGGCGTCACCCGACACTGGGGCACCGACGAGTGGGCCTGCCGCGCTGGGCAGGGTGCCTACTTCCACTGGGTGACCGCCAACTCGATCCTCCCCGAGTCCGATCCGGACCCGAGCCACGAGGGCATTGAAAAGGTCGACCGCACGACGGTCCCGGAGTTGGATGAGGTCGTCGCGCACTCCCAGGCGATCCAACTGACGCTCGAGAATGCGGACGGCAGGCTCAACCCGCTCGGCCTCGCCAAGGGCGCGCTCAGCTTCGACATTTCACCCTCGGAGATCGATGCCGGCAAGACCCATTTCGAACAGGTCTACGACCGCGCCGTCGTCGCGCTGAGGAACGCCAGTTTCGCCTTCGACAACGCCAAAAATTCCACCCGCGTGCTCCGCAGCCAGGAAGACACGCTCGATGATCGCCTGCACGCGATCAATGTCGAGGAAGCCACCTTCGAGAACCGGTTGGTCGAACTCTATGGCACGCCGTATCCCGATGACATCGGACCGGGTAAAACCTACATCCAAGGCTACGCGGGCCCGGATCTCCTGCACTACCAGTATGTCGATGCGGTCGAGCTTTTCTTCAGGCCATCTGACAGCGTCGGGCTAATCCGTTTGCCGCTGAATCCTCGCTTCCTATCGAACAACTCGACCACCCTCAACTACGACAGAAGCCCAGGAGGAGTCGACCCTGGCCCCCAGACGGTGACCTTTTCACTGAATTCCCTCGGCGAGTTCGTCAAGCCGTCTGGATGGACCGGGCGACGCGCCCACCCTGGCCGGATCCAGACTACGGTCTCCGATGTGCTCAGCGCCCGCATCGCCCTGCACCAGGCCGCCGACGACTACATCGACATCCTCGACCACATGGCCGACTCGCTCCAGGTCTACCGCGTCAAGGTCGAGGCCCGCAACGAGGCGGCGCGGCGCAGCCGCGACGTCAATAGGGAAATCCTCCGTGACATGGAATGGATTTCTACCCTCAAATTAGTCGATTTCAGCTCCCAGCTTGAAGGTGTTGCCCTAAGCCAGTATATCGTGGGTCTAGCCGACAATCTCCCCTCCGTCACTGGATTCTCCAACGACCTTTCCTTTCCAGCTCGCGCTGCTTTAAATGAGAGTAATCTTTTATTAACATTAGGGGCAGGCTTTATAAGATCAGCCAGTTTAAGTGCCATAAACCTTTTCGAAGATGGAATCGTGGAATTGCAATACCAGCTTGCGGAAGATCTCGAGAAACAGGAATGGGCCGCCGAGAACCGGCAGTTGATCCGCGACCTACAGAACGAGATGTTCGTCTTCCAGGATCAGCGTTCGGTGGTCGATGCCGCCCTCCGCGGCTACGACCAGGCGCAGCGCGAGCTCCAGGCGCGCATCGCCGAGGGCTTCGTCATCCAGCGGGAGCGCGAGGTCTTCCGCAAGCGCACCGCCGCCATTATCCAGGGCAACCGTACCCGCGACCTCGCCTTCCGTGTCTTCCGCGACGAAGCGCTGGAGAAGTACAAGACACTGTTCGACCTCGCCGCCCGCTACACCTTCCTCGTGGCGCGCGCCTACGACTACGAGACCGGCCTGGTAGACGCGTCCACCAGCAGTGCGGCGGGAGCGTTCTTCGATGGCGTCGTGCAGAGCCGCGCCCTTGGCGTGCTCGACAGTGACGGGAACCCGCAGTTCAGCGCGTCCAACACCGGCGACCCCGGCCTCGCGGGTGTGCTCGCCCAGATGCAAGGCGACTGGAGTGTGGCCAAAACCCGGCTCGGCTTCAACAACGCGGATCGTTATCGCACGACGTTCTCGCTGCGGCAGGAACATTTCCGAATCATCCCCGGCGCAGCCGGCGATGCCGACTGGGCGAGCCGACTCGCCACCGGCTCGATGTCGAATCTGCTCGATGACCCCGACGTGCGGCGCTACTGCATGCAGATCGCCAACGCCGACGGCCTGCCGGTCCCGGGCTTGGTCATCCCGTTCTCAACCACGATCACCGACGGCGCGAACTTCTTTGGCCAAGCTCTGGCGGGCGGCGACCACAGCTTCAGCCCGACCTCGTTCGCGACGAAGATCCGCGCATCGGGGATCGCCTTCGACGGCTACGTCGGGATGGACGACCCGAGCTCCATTGGCGGTGTGATCGGCGGCGTCGGCGGCCAGACGCCAATCGATCCCGACCTGGGGTTCCTCGACCCTGACGCCCTCAGCGCCACGCCGTACATCTACCTGATCCCCGCGGGCGTGGACTCGATGCGCTCACCGCCGCTCGGTGACACCAGCACGGTGCGCACCTGGATGGTCGAGGACCAGGCGATCCCGCTGCCCTTCAACATCGGCGACACCGACTTCTCGACCAACAGCGCCTTCACCTCCAGTGATTCGCTCAGCGAGGAGCCCTTCGCGATCCGCAAGCACCAGGCCTTCCGCGCCGTGCCTTCGGGGACGGTGTTCAGCAGTGCCCCCGGCTTCACCAACAGCCGCCTCATCGGTCGCTCGGTATGGAACAGCAACTGGAAGATCGTCATCCCCGGCAAGACCCTCAGGGCGAACCCGAACATCGGAATCCAAGTCTTCAACGAGACCGTCAAAGACATCGAACTCTTCCTCGAAACCTATTCCTACTCCGGAAACTAGCCCCCACCGTCGATACACGTATGGAAACACGGCCAACCAAACCCATGATCCGGAAACTGACCCTGTCAGTTCTGGCCATCCCCGTGGTGCTCTGCACCGAAGCGAGGGCATTCCCTCCGGCTCCCCACCACGAGGTCTACGGAACCGTCCGCGACGAGAGCGGCAATCCGCTCACCGGGGAAGCCACCGTCCGTATCGTCGGCTCATCGGGAACAATCCTCGGCGGCCCAGTCGCTTGGACGGTCACCCCCGGGGTGAACTACTCGCTGAAGATCCCGATGGATGCCGGCACCCAATCGCAACTCTATCAGAGCACGGCCATGCGTCCGGCGATGCCCTTCACCGCGGAGGTGATCATCGGCGGCGTTTCCTACCTGCCGATCGAAGTCCAGGGAGGCACGCTGAACATCGGTGTCCCGGGAGAGCGCACGCGCCTCGATCTTACGCTCGGAGTTGATAGTGACGGCGACGGCCTGCCCGACGCATGGGAGCAGGAGATCATCGACTCTATGGATGGCGTCGATAGCCTGGCCGATGTCACCCCCGAAGGCGACAGCGATGCGGATGGAGTCAGCAACCTCAGCGAGTATATCGCCGGCACCTACGCCTTTGACGGCCGCGTGAAATTCGACCTCGCCATCATCGACGTCAGGGAAGGTCTGGCGCACATGCGTTTCCTCGCCGTTCGAGGCCGCACCTACACCCTCCGAGCGTCCACCGACCTGGAGAAATTCACCTCGACCGCGTTTTCGGTCAATGCCGATGGCAGCGATGCGGCGAGCGTCCACCTGGCCGGTCAAACCCGCTACCGGGACGTCTATGTTCCGGTCGAAGACATTCAATCAAAACACTTCCGCCTCCATGTCGAGTAAGCGCTATCTCGTTGCCGCCTCGATCGCCGGGGCCATCGTCGCCCTCATCGTCGTGGTGACTTCGAGTCGCCACGTAAGGCCACCTTCCGCAGACAAGGAATTCACCCGGTCTGAACTCGACCTCCGTGAAGGCTTCCTCTACGAAAAGGGCACCGAAGAGCCCTTCGACGGCATACTGGTAGAGCACTATCCCGACAGGCGCTTGAAATTCGCGATCGAGATCCGCGACGGCAAACCCCACGGGATCTCACGCGGATACTACGACGATGGCCAACAGGAAGTCGAGGAGCACTTCGAAAACGGAATCTCCCATGGAATGCGTCTCCGTTGGTACCGGAACGGGCAGAAGAAATCCGAAGCGCGGATCGTCAATGGCAAGATCGAAGGCACCTTCACCCGCTGGCACGACAATGGGCAAAAGTCCGCCGAGGCGCAGATGGACTCGGGAGAAGCCCACGGGTTGAGCCAGGGGTGGCACAGATCCGGAGCGCGCAAATCCAGGGTCGAACTCGAACACGGCAAAGTCGTAAGCAAGGAATTCTGGGATGACGGCGATGCATGATTCGGTAGATGCCCGGAACCGCAACCCGCTTGCGTGTGGTGACACAGCCGTCGCCCGAAGCCGATTGGCACGGATGATCCTTGCGGCTTCCCTTGCCCTCGTCTCTATGGCAGATGCCGAAACCGCACCGGCGATGGAATCCAAGGCGGAGTCACCACCACCGGCATTATCCAGGATAAAGGGGGGTACACGGGCCAGCTCTACGACCCGATCACGTTGGAACTTTCATCCACCCCAACGACCTCCATCGACGAAGGCAGCACCGACCAACTCGCGTCCACCCTCCTCCTCGATGACGACACCACACTCGCCACCTCATCGGCCTGGTCCATCGTCGACGGTCCCTTGGCAAGCATCGACGCCAACGGCCTCGCCACCGCCGGTCTCGTCTACGAGGATTCACCAGCCACCGCCTCGGCCAGCGCCTCCGGTCTCACCGGGTTCATTGGTCTCACGGTTCTCGACACGAACCCCGACAATTTCGGGGCCTACGCCGGCGACGGGATCGACGACGACTGGCAAGTCTCGTTCTTTGGTCTCGACAACCCCGATGCCACGCCCGCGTCCGACCCCGACGCCGACGAGCAGAACAACCTTTTCGAGTTTTTAGCCAAAGTCGATCCAACCGACAGCGCCTCCTTCTTTTCCTCCTGTCTGGAGCCCAACCAAGCCGATCCGAGCAAGCTCGACGTCATCCTTAGTCCCGTCTTCGTCGATCGCACCTACACGCTCCTGGTAGGCCCCGATCTAGTCCCGGCCAACTTCAGCCCCGTCACCAATCCCACGATCACCGACATCGGCAGCGAACGAATCATCACCGACAACACCGCCGCCATGAATCGCAGATTCTACAGGATCCAAATCTCCAGGTAGCGGCGCTGGAACCCGCCCACGATGGAATCAACACGCATGGCCACGAACCTCCACCAATCAGCAGGAATGCTTGCCAGAATCCTCGCCCTTTCTATCCTTTGTTCCGGCAATGGGTTCGCTGTTCCGAACGTGCTGAATCACCAGGGTCGTATTGCCATCAACGGCCTCAATCACGACGGCTCGGGCCATTTCAAATTCGCCCTCGTTGATGCCACCGGTGCGGAGACCTTTTGGACCAACGACGGAACCATCGCGGGCGAGCCTGCCACCGCCATCGCCATCACGGTATCAAAAGGCCACTACGCCATCCTCCTCGGCGAGACCAACCCCATCGATCCATCCCTCTTCGAAGCGTGCGAAGACCTCCGGCTGCGCACCTGGTTCTCCACGGACAACCTCAGCTTCACCCAGCTCACCCCCGACCGCCGACTCACTCCGTCGCCCTACGCCTTTGCCGCGGCGACGGCGAGGTCCATCGCTCCGGGGTACGAGACCGGTAGCGGCACGGAATTCGTAATCCAGTCCGTTGCCGGTAACCAACTCAGCCTCGACGCCAGCTTCACCCAGGCTTTCGCCAATACCCCGAACATTTCCCTCGAAGACGACTGGATCCTCGACAGCGCGAGCGAAACCGGCTTTACCGCGACCACCAGCTTCAGGGCGCAGACGATCGACCCCGGCGGTCTCACCGGCACTTATGCGTCTCTCGCCGTCATCAACGGGCGGCCTGCCATTTCCTACCGTGACGACCAGGACGGCGACCTCTACTTCATCCGTTCTGTCGATCCGGAAGGTTCTCAATGGCCCGCATCCTCGATCACCAGAGTCGATGGTGCCCTCGACGATGTCGGCCAGTTCACATCGCTCGCCCAAGTCGACGGGCGGCCTGCTATCGCCTATTACGACCTCACCCATGGC
>JAHEDC010000719.1:30321-33788 GCA_024641425.1 Verrucomicrobiales bacterium
AAGTTCGTCCGCGCCAACGATGTCGGCGGCACCTCGTGGCAAACCCCCGTCACCGTCGATGGCGCTGGCAGTCCGAACGTCGGGCGCGACGCCTCGCTGGCTGTCATCGGCGGGATCCCCGCGATTAGTTACCAATCGCCCAACACGGGAGAAATCGTCTACGCATGGGCCGCCGACGCGGCGGGCACCAGTTGGCCCGCGATCAATCGCATCGCCATCGAGGGCTCCCTTGCCAACTACCGGCAGCACCCTGCGCTCCTCGAACTCGCGAGTGGCAAGCCCGCCATCGCCTTTGGAAGCCAGACGGGAGGCGACCTGCGCTACGCCTACCTCAGCGGCAGCGATCCCGCCATTCTCGCGGACTGGAGTTTCGTCAACGTCGCGCCGTCCGGTGACGATCTGACGCTCACATTAATCGCCGGGAATCCAGCCATCGCCTACGGAGCCGCTTCGACGGTCAGATACACGCGTTCCGTCGATGCGAACGGGACGGCTTGGACGGCACCGATCACCATCGACACCAGCGCGACCCAACCATCGCTCGCCGACATCGGCGGACGCCCGGTGGTCAGCTACTACGACAGCGCCGGCGGTAATCTCAAACTCGCTGTCGCCGGCGACGTCACCGGATCCGCTTGGCCCTCCACCAACCTCATCACCATCGATGGGGCCTCCGCCAACGTCGGAACGCATAGCAGCCTCGCCAGGGTGGCCGGCCTTCCGGCCATTGCCTACCATGATGCCTCCACCTCCGATCTCAAATTCGCTTCGCTCCCGATCGCCCGATGGAGCGCCAGCAATGGTGGCGCCGAACCCATTCTCGCCAGCGGCGTCAAGGACGGCGGCATCACCACCAGGATGCTCGCCACCGACATCGGCACTTGGAGCAAGTCCGGCGACGACCTCTTTTACCACGCAGGCAACGTCGGGATCGGGCGCTTGCCCTCGAACAATGCCCTCGAAGTCGAAGGCTCGGTCTCAAAATCCACCGCCGGCAGCTGGGCCGCCAATTCAGACCGCCGCATCAAAACCGACATTCGAGCGCTTGATAATGCCTTGGAAAGAATCCTGGCAATCCGCCTCGTGGAATTCAATTACACCGACGAATACCTTGCGCAGCACCCGGCGATCGCACCCCGCCGCTATCCAAACGTCATCGCCCAGGAGTTTGCCGAGGTCTTTCCCGACTGGGTCCAACCTAGCGGCGAACGCTTCCCGGGAGGGAACGAACCGATCCTCCAGGCCGACACCTACCCGCTCACCATCTTCACCGCTGCCGCGGTGCAGGAGTTGGCTGAGGAGAACGCCGCGTTACGGACGCGACTTGAACGGCTTGAGAAGCTCGTCGAAAAGCTATCCGAATAGTGGGGGCGTGAGGTTCCCTGGCTTCTCAAGCGGGACGAGATCCGTATTCTTCTCCCCCAGCCGAAGGGGGCATTTGTGTATCAAGGTGGGGATGTCACGGGAATTCAGAAGTCTTAGGGCTGCGGAAATCGAGGGTGAGTGCCATCATGATTCTCCGGTGATGCGGAGCTTTGGAGCAACGGAAGCCGGGGGAGGCTTTTCCTCGGTGCGCAGGCGGAGCCTGACGATCGGGGCGGATTTACCCCACAACCGAGAAGCCCCCCGCGGGTTTGATCGTCGAATTGCGCCCCTACCCATACTCCATGAATTTCCTGATCCGACGTCTCCTCATTTCGATGCCTTGCCTCGGACTCGCGGTTGCGGAATCGGAAGCGGAGGAGGAAAGGGGGATCGCCGATCGCGTCGAGCCGGTTCTGGCGGAATACTGCTACGATTGCCACGGCGACGGCGCGGAGAAAGGAGGGGTGGCGCTCGATGCCGCTTCGCCCGAGGACCACGAGTTGTGGTGGAAGGTGCTGAAGATGACACGCTCCGGTCTCATGCCTCCGAGCGACAAGGCGCAACCCGGCGCCCCGGAGATGGCGTTGCTTGAATCGTGGATCAAGGACGATGTCTTCAAGTTCGATCCCTCGAACCCGGATCCTGGAACGGTCACCGTCCGGCGTCTGAACCGCATCGAATACCGGAACACGATCCGCGATCTTCTGGACGTGGATTTCGATACCGGCTCGGAATTCCCCGCCGATGACTCGGGGCACGGATTCGACAATATCGCGGATGTCCTCACCGTCTCCCCGCTCCTCATGGAGAAATACTTCGACGCGGCCAAATCGATCATCGCCGAGGCCGTCCCGACGGATTCGCGAGCCGATCCGAGGAGGCACGCGCGCATTTTTCCCGATCCGGTGCCCGAGGATCCGTCGGCCCGCGAGGAATACGCGCGCGTCTTGCTCACCGCCTTCGCGACCAGGGCTTACCGCCGGCCGGTCGCGGAACGCACCGTTGAACGCCTGGTGGCACTCGCTTCCGAAATCGACCGTCAGCCCGGAAAATCCTTCGAGACAGGAATCGCGCAGGCGATGATGGCGGTACTAGCCTCGCCGCAGTTCCTCTTCCGCGAGGAGGCCGTCGAACCCGGGGCGGGGGACGGGCTCCACCCGCTGGTCGACGAGTATTCGCTGGCCTCGCGGCTCTCGTATTTCTTCTGGTCCTCGATGCCCGACGAGGCGCTGTTCCGGCTCGCGGCCGAGCACCGGCTCCGGGAAAACCTCGATGCGGAGATCACCCGCCTGCTCGCGGATTCCCGCTCCTCGGCGCTCATGCGGAACTTCGCCGGCCAATGGCTGCAGGCCCGCGATGTGGAAGGGGTCAACATCGACTCCCGCGAAGTTCTCAACCGCGAACTCAAACGCGATGCGGAACTGGAACGAGCGCGGGAACGGTTCCGGGAACTCCGCCGCTTCGATCGCGACGAACTGACCGAGGCGCAGAAGCGGGAAATGGAGGAAGTGCGCGAGGTTTTTTCCAGGACGTTCCGCAACCGGCGCGAGGTCGATTTCGGCCCGAGGTTGCGCCGGGCGATGCGGGCGGAGACCGAGATGCTGTTCGAATTCATCGTCCGCGAGGACCGTAGCATCGTGGAGCTTCTGGAGAGCGATTACACCTTCCTCAACCAAGATCTCGCCCGCCACTACGGCATCCCGGGGGTCGAGGGGAGCGAAATGCGGCGGGTCTCGCTTCCGGTCGAGAGCCCGCGGGGCGGGATTCTGACCCAAGGGACAACCCTGGCGGTGACCTCGAATCCCGACCGCACCTCGCCGGTGAAGCGCGGCGTCTTCATCCTCGACAATATCCTCGGGACCCCGCCCGCGCCGCCGCCGCCCGATATCCCTCCGCTGGAAGACGCCGTCGGTGAGGCGCGGGCCGGCGACGCCACGGTGCAGGAAAGCCTCGCCCTCCATCGCGCGTCCCCGCTCTGCGCCTCCTGCCACGACCGCATGGACCCGCTCGGTCTCGCCCTGGAGAATTTCAATGCGATGGGAATGTGGCGCGACAAAGAACGCGATCAGGCGATCACCGTTGACGGAAGGCTGGTCACCGGC